>NZ_CALUMA010000028.1 GCF_944321625.1 uncultured Slackia sp. | reverse complement strand
CGTTCGGAGCGCCGAAGGGCAGCGCGTCCTCGGAAGGCTTGATGTACAGGTTCGGCGTAGTGTAGGCCGGGTCGGGCAGCGGCGCGATGTCGGCGATGCGGCCGAGCGCGCTCATCTCCTCGACGGTGCCGAAGTCCAGCGCGCGGGCCGGGCAGGCCTCGACGCACACCGGCTTCTCGCCGGCAGCCACGCGGTCAGCGCACCCGTCGCATTTGACGGAGTGGCCCTTGGAGCGATCCACCTTCGGCGCGTTGTACGGGCAGGCCATATGGCAGTAGCCGCAGCCGATGCACTTGGCGGTGTCAACGCTCACCAGGCCCGTCTCCGGGTCCTTGTGCATGGCGGTCGTCGGGCAGACCTTCACGCACGCCGGGTCGTCGCAGTGGTTGCACGACATGGAGAGCGGGTAGCTCACGCACGTGGTGGTGATGATGCCGTCGGCGTCCTTCGTGGTCTCGCCGGTCGTCACCTCGTAGACCTTGCGATACGCGAAGCCCAGGTCGAGGTCCTTAAAGTCCTTACAGGCCATCTCGCAGGTCTTGCAGCCGGTGCAGCGAGTGCCGTCGAAATAGAATGCATACTGAGTCATGATTCTTCCGTTCCTTCCTCGCTACCTTAGGCCTTCACGACTTCGCAGATGTTGCTGTGCTGCGGGTTGCCCTTCGCCAGCGGAGACGGACGATGGGTCGTCAGCGTGTTGATGCAACCGCCCTTGTCCACGCGGTCACCGTTCATGTCGGCGTTGTGCCACGCACCCTGCGAAATGCAGACGGTACCAGGAACAACGCGCGGGGTGACCTTTGCCAGCAGCTCAATCTCGCCGAACGCGTTCTTCACGCGCACGGTGTCGCCCTGGGCGATGTCGCGCTCGTCGGCATCAACCGGGTTAATCCAGGCCTCCTGCGGGTTTGCCTCCTTCAGCAGCTCAACGCCGCCCCAGGAAGAGTGCGTACGGCCGCGGTAATGGAAACCGCTACAGCGCAGGGGGAATTCCTCCGTCGGAATGTCGAGCTCGTCGAAACCGTGCGTGTAGACCGGGATCGGAGAAATGAGGGCGTCTTCACCATCGAGCTCCCACGTCGCAGCAATCTCCGCAAGCTGCTCGGAGTAAATTTCGACCTTGCCCGAGGGCGTGTCGAGGGCATTGGCAACCGGATCCTTTCGGAAGGCCTCCATGGCGATGGTGCAGCCCTTGGGGTTCTTGCGGGTGTACACGCCCATCTCCATTGCCTCCTCATACGTCGGAAGCTCGGGATCCTTGGCGCGGGTCTTTTCGTAGAGCTCCTTGATCCAGTCTTCCTGGGTCTTACCCTCAGTGAACTCCTCCTCAACACCCATCTTGGCGGCAAGAAGCGTCAGGGAATCGTACAGGGTCTTACGCTCGAACTTCGGCGTCGTGCACGGCTGGCCGCTAATCATGTAAGCGTGATCGCCACCGGTACCAATCTGAGAAACCTGCTCGAAGCGGAACAGGTCTGGCAGCAGGATGTCGGCATACTTCGCGGAATCCGTGAGCACCGTTTCCCACACAACAATGAACTCACACTTGCTCTCGTCAGCAAGGATGTCGTGCGCATGGTTAATGTCGCCATGCTGGTTCGTCAGGCAATTGCCCGCGTAGTTCAGCATGCACTTGATGTTCACGTTCAGTTTGTCAGCACCCTGAACGCCCGCATTCAGAGCGGTCATCTCGGTGCCATGGTCAATCGCGTCCGTGAACAAGAACACCGGAATCTTGGCCTTCACCGGGTTAGTGCCCGCAGGAATGGTCTGGACAGAGATGGAATAGGACCCTTCGCGCTCGCCCGTGTTGGTGCCCGGCAGGCCAAACTGACCGGTCAGCAGCGGCAGCATCATGATGGACCAGCTATTCAGCTCACCGTTGCTGCGACGCTGCGGGCCCCAACCCTGCACGACGTACAGGGGCTTGGCAGTTCCGATTTCTTCCGCGAGTGCGCGGATGCGATCAGCGGAAATACCCGTGATGGGGGCGGCCCATTCCGGAGTCTTCTCCTCCATGTCGTAGCCCGTGCCCATGATGTAGTCCTTGTAGGACTTGTTCTGTCCCTTGGCCGACTCAGGCATGGTCGTGTCGTCGAAGCCGACGCAATACGTATCGAGGAATTCCTTGTCGATCTGGTCGTTCACGATCAGCTCGTGAGCGATAGCGGAGCAGAGCGCCGCATCGGTGCCCGGATTAATGGGCAGCCATTCGGCGGAGCGGCCCATAGCGGAGTCATTCAAGCGCGGGTCGATGTAGACAATCTTCCCCTTCGCGCGCTCGCGAAGATGCACCCAGTCATAGTGCGAGACAGCGCCACCCTGGCGGGTCTCCGTCGGGCTCGTGCCAAATGCAAGAATGAGCTGAGCGTCCTCGGCGGCGTTCAAAGTCGAGCCATTGAAGCCCTTCGAGCCCAGCGTGAACGGGGTGATCATCTCAAGCTGCGCGGCGCTGTAGTCACCGTAGGAGCCCAGATAACCGCCCAGGCACGTCATAAAGCGCGGGAGGCTGCGGGCGGTGGAAGAGCTCACGCCCGTGGCATACGGAATGTAAACCGCCTCGTTTCCGTACGTGTCGATGATGCGACGAAGCTCAGAAGCGATGGTGTCGATGGCCTCATCCCAGGAAATCTGCTCGAACTTGCCTTCGCCTCGCTTTCCCACGCGCTTCATGGGGTAGTTCACGCGGTTCGGGTCGGCAAGCCAACGACGGTACGTGCGACCGCGCAGGCAAGCACGCGGCTGCACCTCATCAAAGTCGGCATCTTTGCTCGTGTACGTCTCAACCCATGCAACCTCGTCGTCCTTCACGTGGAACTTGAGGCTGCAGCGGCCCGGGCAGTTGATGGCGCAGTGGCCCCACGTCACCTTCTCCTCCGCTTCGGCGTGCGCCTGGGGCGTCCCCTCGCCGAACACGGAGCCCGTCGCGGCAACGGTGCCGCCGACGGCTGCCAAAGCGCCCAGCGCGCCGGTCGTCTTCACGAACGAGCGGCGGCTGACATTCGGCATCAACTCTGACATGTTTCCCTCCCTCTCTTAACTCTCGTCTTGCTCTCGCATGCGGCGGACTCCCTGCTCCGCCAGCATGCGCCACGCCGCGCTCGGCGCGGCGTTCGCCCGCTCAATCGAGGCTTCTTCATGCGCTCGACCGCGCGCGGGCAGCGCGATCATTGTGCGCGGCTTGCCGAAACGCTTGTCACATACTGCGGGTGATTTTTGCAAAATCCCTGGTCAAAAGGGCACACCTGTCACCACCCTTCTTGCATGGCCCATCACCTGCCCCTTTGAATGCCGTACAATGGTCACCGCGCCACGAGCGACAGCCCCGTGCTCCTCGTGCGCGCAAGGTTCATCGCCCGCATGCCTCGTGCCGCGCAAGGCCCATCGCCCGCACGCCACGACGCCGCTCGGCGCCAACCTCGCGCCCGGCGCGCCGCGTCGTACCATCCCGCTCGCAGGAAGGAGCCCCGTGCACACCATCGCGTCGCTGCTGCGACCGAACACGACACTGCTCGGTTACGCGCTCTTCCTCGCCATCAACGCCGCGAGCGTGTGGGGTGGCGTCTTCCCGTTCTTGCCGGTCGCTTTCCAGACTTCGGACATCCTGCTCGCGTTCTTCCTTTCGCAGTCGCTCGTGTACACCGCGAGCTTCTTCGCAAGCGTGCTTGGCGTGTACTTCTTCCCGCGGTTCACGCGGCGCTTCATCGTGCTGCTGCCGGCGGCGCCGTACTTCGCCGGATGGTGCTTCCTCATTGCCGCCATCTACCTCAGCGACATCTCCACGCCGCTCGTCATCGTGGGCGGCGCGCTGCTCGGCCTGGGCTCCGCCGGCTTCTACATGCTGTGGCAGCGCCTCTACGCCAGCCAGGAGGCGGACGAGAGCAACCGCAACCTCATCGTAGGCACCGTCTTCTCGGCGCTCTTGTACTTCGCGCTGTATCTCATTCCGCAAGCGGTGACGGCGTTCCTCATCCCGCTCGCGTTCCTGCCGCTCTTCGGGCTCTCCATCGTTCTGCGCAGCCGCGAGATCAATCTCGACCAGCCCATGTTCGAAGACGTGCCGCGCGAGCATCCCGCCGTCTACCGCAAGGCGCTGCGCGCCTACTTCCCCAGCGCGCTCAGCGTGGGCGCCGTCGGCTTCTGCTGCGGCATCGTGCGCGCGCTCGCCATCGACACGCCCGTCATCGGCTCGCTCGTGAACATCGTCTCCATGTGCGGCTCGCTCGTCGCCGGCCTGGCGTTGCTCGCCGTCTGGCAGAAGAAGAACCTGCGCGTGCACGTGCTCTCGGTCTACCGGTTCCTGTTCCCGCTGCTCATCACCGCGTTTCTCATCATGCC
>NZ_CALUMA010000027.1 GCF_944321625.1 uncultured Slackia sp. | reverse complement strand
CGATACTTATCTTAAACTAAAGTACACCCGCCCGTCCGGTTTGTGCCGGGCGGGCTCCTTCGTTTTGCAGGGGTGCAAAGCTGGCTGCGATTGCCTCCTGCCCTTCATGCGTTGACGGTAGGGCAGTAAAGAGCGAAGGGGCTGCCGACGGTCAGGGTGCCGCCGATGTCACCGGGGCGGCGGCCAGCGCTTCGGATGTTTCAGGGTCATCCGACGGGGCTTGCGGATTCGAGCGTACGTTTCGCTATGCTACCGTCGCATTCGATAGGCGACTGGTGGGTAAGGAATTCGGTGGGTATCGTCTTGAGCGCGTACTCGGGCAGGGCCGTTTCGGAACGGGGTTTCTCGCGCGACCGATGCGCGGCGGGCACGACGTCTTCATGAAGCTCGTGAAACGACGAGGCGGCGTGATGCGGGGCAGGGTCGACATGTCTGCCGTATGGGCGGAATGCGCGGCGCTTTCGCTGTGCGACCATCCAGGCGTTCCGCAGTGGTTGGGCATCGTGAATGAGCGAGGTCGGTATTTCGTAATCGAGAGTCTCATGTCGGGTTACTCATTGGCGTCGTGGCTCGCTGAGGGGCGCGCGTTCTCACGCGAGGAAATTGCGTCGATCGGTTTGGCGCTTATCGACATCGCCGAGCATACGGCATCGCGCGGCGTGGTGCACAATGACATTCGTCCCGTCAATGTGCTGATAGATGAGAAGCCGTGCGGGTTCGTTAAATCGTTGGGGCAGGAAAGAGGTGGAGGCGAACTCGCGCCTCGTGCTTCTTCGCGACATGATATGGTTTTCGGACTCGATGCCGCAGAGCTCAAAGACGCGGCAGGGGGCGCGAGGTTTTTGGCTGCGTCTGCGGCGCGAGAAGCTCAAGCGCGCATGCGCGTATCGCTCGTTGATTTCGGGCTGGCGGAGTTTTACGATCGCACGCTGCCTTTGGGGCGGCGCATGGCGGCATGCGCACCCGACATGGCAGGCATCGCCGAAGTGGTTATTGCCCTGCTTTATTCCAATCGCATGAACATCCGTGCGAGCGTCGCGCGCAATGTGCCTTGGTTCGACGCGCTCATGCTTACGTCCGAACAGAGGGGCGTACTTGAGGATATGTTTCTCGGCCGGGTGGAATCGTTCGGTGCGGCGCGTGCCTATTTTGTTAACGCATTCGGTGTGGGTTGCCCGGCGGGACTCCGGTCGTGACAGCTTTCACCCTGTATTTTGCCTGCCATGCAGCCCGATTTGTCATGGGCGATGGGTCAAACCGCGAATGTTGCAGTTTATCGCAGGCGCGCCAAGAAGCTACATTGCTTCACTCGCGTTTTGCCAGGTCATAGGAACAGCAGGGAAGTGGCTACTTTGACGGGCGCAGAAAAACTGCAGCGTATCGCGTTCTCCTGCAATCCAGCTAGCTAACCTTCATCCAGACGTCGCTTCTGGCGCGCAGGCCGTTGGCGATGCCGCGGCCTCCCATGAGCACTGCGCCGAACGTCGCCCAGAGCGCCGCGGTGCAGGCGGCGTCGCCGGGAAGATGGGGAGCAATCGCGAAGACAAGCAGCACCAACGCGGCAACGTGGGCTGCCGCGACCATCGCCATCGTGGCGGAAAGATAGCGGAAGTCGCCCGCGCCTATCAGGATGCCGTCGAGCGCCCACATCCACCCCTGCAGCGGGAAGGTGATGCCCACCACGAGCATGCCCACGGCGGCAAGCGACTGAATGTGTGGGTTGGGGGAGAACACTTGCCCTGCCACAAGGCCTATCACGGCAAAACACACGCCAACGATAACGCCCATCCACAGTCCGAATCGGGCAGTCGCCTGGGTGAGCGTGCGTGCCCGATTGAATCGGCGTGCGCCAAGCTCGGCTCCTACGAGCGTTTGACCTGCGATGGCGGCGGCATCCAGGATGTTGAGCGCGAACGACCACGAGGCGTAGACGATCTGGTAGCCGGCGAGCACGTCATCGCCCATGGCAGTGGCGGCCATCACGGTTGCTACCATGGCGATGCGCAGGAAGAGCGTACGCAAGAACAGGGGAAATCCATCGCCACCCGCCGATGCGATTCCGCTCATATGCGGCCGGATGCTTGCTCCTTCACGCTTTGCCTGAGCAATCGCCACCGTAAGAAGCGAAAGGCCCATGAACCACTGCGCAATGCAGGTGGCAAGACCCGATCCCGCGATGCCCCATCCGCATACGATGACGAACAGCACGGCCAGCACGGCGTTGAGTGCGGCCCCGCTCACTGCGGCAACAAGCGTGATGCTGACTTTCTGCAACCCGCGGAAGATGCCGTTGGCCGTATACACCAGCAACATGCCCGGCACGCCCAGGGCAACCATGCGCGTGTAGATAGTCGCCTGTTCAAGTACGTCGCCCCGCCCGCCAAGCGCGGCGCAAATAGGTTGCGCGCCCAGAAATAGCACGAGCAGGAGCGCTATGCCGATGCACAGCGAAAGCCAGATGCTGTTGAATCCCGCTTGAAAGCCTTCTTGTCTCTTGCCTGCTCCAAAGAGGTGAGCCACCTGCGATGTGGTGGAGTAGGCAAGAAACACGCACAGCCCCACCGCGGTAAGCAGCACGGTGGAACCCAGGGAAAGCCCCGCAAGCGACGCATCGCTTACGTGGCCGATGATAGCGGTGTCGATGAGCACGAACACGGGCTCGGCCACCAGCTGTCCGAAGGTGGGGATGGCCAACAGCAAAAGCTGCTTGGTGATGGAGGTAGGCTCGTCGGCGGCTTTGGGCGAGGCCGACCTTGACGCAGAGGATTGCCGGGTGTCTTTGGATGCGGCCAGATCGGCGGCGTTTTGGGTATGTGAATCGTTTTGTTGCATGGGCGGCATTGTAGTCCGAATGGGGAGGGCGAATGCGCGCGTGGGTTGTGATTCGCTATTTTTCCGTCCCCCTTCGCCGCTACCCGTTCGATTCGTCCCGCCGGCTCTTTGCCGGGGATGGCCTCGACCTATGCTTCATCGTGTTTAACCACTTCGATTGCGAACCCGCCTCCGGCCGTTCGGTGGTAAGATGGCCGGTGCATAAGTGTCATGGTGTCAGTGAGGTGTCGTAATGCCGAAGATTTCGAAGGAAGAGTCGCTCGCGCGTCGCAACGAGATAATCGATGCGTGCGAAGCGCTGTACCGGTCGGAAAGTTATCACGACATCACCATGACGCAGGTGGCGTCCAAGGTGTCTTTCGGCCGCGCCAATGTGTACAACTATTTCCAGAACAAGGACGAAATTCTTCTGGCGCTTCTGCAGCGCGAGCATGAGCTGTGGGCCGCATCGCTCGTTCGTCTCGAAGAGCGGGGCCCGCTTGCCGATGCCGACCTTGCAGAAGGGCTCGCGCAAAGCGTGGATGAACGCGTGCAGATGCTCAAGCTCCTCGCAATGAATCTCTACGACATCGAGCAGAACAGTCGCCTTGAGAGCCTCGTGGAATTCAAACATACATACGGTGCTGCCATCCAGGCGCTTCGCAGCCTCATCGCCACGTCGAAGCCGCAATGGGATGAGGCGCGCATGGATTGCTTCGTGTTCTCCTTTATGCCGCTGCTGCACGGCGTGTATCCCTACGTGTTCCATTCTAAGAAGCAGCTCGCCGCCATGAAGGAGGCCGGTATCGCGCAGCCGAACCTGACCATTTGCAGTATGGTGCGTGAAATTGCGCTCAATCTCTTCCAGGAGGGTTAGACTCCGTAGCGTGTTTAGGTCTCATAGCATGTGGGCTATTGAGATTCGTCGTCAGTTGGGGCAAGGGTAGCCGGACTACGCGCCGGGACAGCCAGATCCGTTTTCGTGGACGTTATTTCGACTTTCCCGGAGGAAAGCTAGTATTGGGCGCAATAGATCGCGGCGCTGATGTGGAAATCGTTGCGTCTTGCGCGTATTTCTCTAATTCGGATTGAATCATGGAAGATAAATCGCTCCAGAAACGGCCCGAGGGTGTCGAAATGACGCTCTCGGGCACGGGAAAGTCGGAAAAACGTCCACGAGTTGTCGAATTCGCGGCACGCCGCACCGAAATGAGGTTTCAACGGGCGGTCTTCGTCCGCAGTCACCTCGTCGCTACAGCAGCTGAATCCTTACGCCGCGGGGGTCGCAGTCCAGCACGTGCACGTCGAAGGTGGGAAAGCTCTGCGCGATGCGGGCGCGCAGGCTCTCGGCGATGAGCCCGTCGTTGGTCACAGCCATGAGCGTGGAGCCCGAGCCCGAGATCCACATGGTGAGCGCACCGCCTTCGAGGCAGATGCGTCGCACCTCGTCGTAATCAGGAATCAGCTCGCGGCGGTAAGGCTCCTGGATGCGGTCCTCGCATGCCGCTGCGATAAGCTCGGCATCGCCCGTCTCAAGGCCGCGCGTGAGGCCCGAGATGCGCCCCATCTGCCATACGGCATCATGCAGCGACACCTCCTGCGGCACCACCTTGCGCGCTTCTTCGGTCTTGACCTCGTACGGCGGAATCACGGTGACAAAGTGTAGCCCGCGCTCCACCTCGTAGCGAATGCAACGCGGCAGCTGGCCCTCCGGTGTGAACGAGCACACGAGCGAGCCCATGATGGCGGGCGCCACGTTGTCGGGATGGCCCTCCATCATCGTGGCGATGCTCACGGCTTCCGCGCGTCCCACGATGCGCCCGGTGAGCGCCGCCGCGCCCATGATGCCCGCCACCGTGCAGGTGGACGACGACCCCAGGCCGCGCGCCACGGGAATGTGCGAGTCGATGTGGATGCTCACGGGGAAGGGCTTCTCGCCCCAGTGGTAGAGTGCCGCGCAAAACGACTGATACACCAGGTTGTCGGCGTTTTGGAACTCCTCCGGGCATCCGGTGATGGTGAGCTCGTCGGCGCGGTCAAAGGTGAAATCCGAGTACAGGGTCACTGCCATGCCAAGGCAGTCGTACCCGATGCCGATGTTTGCCGAGGTGGCCGGCACGGTGATCTTCACGCTCACAGCAGCTCACCCGTCTTTCGCTCAACGTAGTCGATCATCTGGCTCGCGTCCAGCACGTCGGTGAAGCGCACGGGGGCGCCTTCCAGCTCGGCCAGCGCGGCGGGCGCCTCCTCGAAACGCGGCCCCACACCGAGGCGGCGCATCTCGGCCTCAATCGCGCGCATGCACTCGAAATCGCTGCCCTGGGGCGTATCGATGGTTCCCACGGCATCGCACACGTCGCGGCAGAACTTGTATGGGCTCGCGGTGGAAAGCACCACGCGCGCCACGCCTTCCGTGCGCGGGACGCCCTGCGACACGTGCCAGGCTACGGCGGTGTGCGGGTCTATCAGATAATTGCGCTCGTGCAGCACGTTGTTGATGGCGTCGCGCGCCTCGTCGTCGGTTGCGCATCCGCAGGCGAACGTCTCCTGGATGCGGGCGAGCAGCTCGGGCGGCACCTGGTAGCGGCCCGTTTCGGCCAGATCGGCCATGAGGCGCGCCACTAACTCGCAGTCTCCGTCGCTCTCGTAATAGAGCAGGCGCTCCAGGTTGGACGAGATAAGGATGTCCATGCTGGGCGAGATGGTCTTGTGGAAGGGGCGGTTGCGGTCGTAGACGCCCGTGGTGAGGAAATCGGTCAGCACGTTGTTGGCGTTGCTCGCCACGATGAGCGTGCGCACCGGCAGCCCCATGCGCTTGGCGTAATAGCCTGCCAGCACGTCGCCGAAGTTGCCCGTGGGCACACAGAAGTCCAGCTCATCGCCCAGGGCGATGGAGCCTGCGATAACCAGCTGGGCGTATGCGTCGAAGTAGTATGCGACCTGCGGTGCCAGACGTCCCACGTTGATTGAGTTGGCGCTGGAGAGCGTGATGCCGCGCGTGGCCAGGCGATCGGCCAGCTCGGCGTCGCCGAAGATGCGCTTCACGGTGCTCTGGGCATCGTCGAAGTTACCGCGCACGGCGGCCACGGCCACGTTGCGGCCCTCCTGAGTGACCATTTGCAGGCGCTGAATCTCGCTCGTGCCGCCCTCGGGGTAGAACACGCAGATGCCGATGCCCGGCACGTCGGCGAAGCCGTCAAGCGCCGCCTTGCCCGTGTCGCCGCTCGTGGCGGTGAGGATCATGATGCGCTCGTCGCTGCCGGCGGCGGCACAGCTCATCAGGCGGGGGAGCATCTGCAGCGCCACGTCCTTGAAGGCGCTCGTGGGGCCGCGGAAGAGCTCGAGCACCCACTCGCCTTCGCCGAGTCCCACTACGGGGGTCACATTCGCGGTGCCATTCGGCCAGCTGCCGTAGGCCCCCTGCACGCAGGCGCGCATCTCTTCGGGCGTGTAGTCATCCAAAAGCGCGCCCAACACGGTACACGCCACGTCCAGATAGGTGCCCTCGCGGCGCGCTGCGATCAGCTCGTCGAGGTCGATGCGTGCCTCGTCGAGCGCGTCGGTCACATACAGCCCTCCATCGGGTGCCAATCCGTCCAAAATCGCACGCTTCGCCGTAACGGTGTGCTCGCGCGAGCGCGTGCTGTGATAGTTCGCTGCCATTCGTCCACTCCTCGACGTTTAAGGCCGTTCGCGTTCCCTCTGAACGCTCCATTCTGCTAAAGTGTATCAAACTCTGCCCAGGGTGCCAGCCGCGTGCGGCTAACGGCGCTCAATGGTTACATATTCGGAAATTGGGCGGCGGTTCGGAGTGCGTGCGAACGGGGATGCGCTATCATGCGGCGCACCTGCACGGAGGCGCATCGGATCGCGATGCGGCCGGGCGTCTCACGCGAAGATGGAGAAGGAAACACGAGGCATGATCAAAATTACGAAATTCGGCGGCTCGAGCGTCAGCTCAGCCGTCCAGTTCCAGAAAGTCAAGTCCATCATCCAGGCCGATGAGTCGCGCCGCTTTGTGGTGGTGTCGGCGGTAGGCAAGCGCGACAAACGCGACAGCAAGATCACCGACCTGCTGTATCTGGTGAACGCGCACCTGCAGTACCATGTGAGTTGCGACGACCTGCTGGGCACCATCGGCCAGCGCTTCTGCGAGATCGGCAAGGAGCTGGGGCTCGAATATCCCATCGGCCAGGAGTTCGGCATCTTCCGCGAGAAGGCCAAGCGGGGCGATTTCACGTCCGAGTTCATCGTGAGCCGCGGCGAGTACCTCACCGCGCGCCTGATGGCGGAGTACCTGGGCTTTCCCTTCGTGGACGCGGCCGACGTGGTGGCGTTCAACTTCGACGGCACGCTCGACATGGAACGCACCAACGCGCAGCTGCACGACGCCATCGAGCAGCACGAGCGCTTCGTGATGCCCGGGTTCTATGGCGCCACGGTTGACGGCCAGATCAAGCTGCTCGACCGCGGCGGCGGCGACATCTCCGGCGCCATCCTCGCACAGTGCGTGGGCGCCGACCTCTATGAGAACTGGACCGATGTTTCGGGATTCCTCACGGCCGACCCGCGCATCGTGGACAACCCCAAGTCCATCGCCCGCATCACTTACGCTGAGCTGCGCGAGCTTTCCTACATGAGCGCGAGCGTGCTGCACGAGGAGGCCATCTTCCCCGTGCGCGATGCGGGCATTCCGCTGGTCATCAAGAACACCAACCGCCCGGACGACCCCGGAACCATCATCAGCGAGGAGACCGAGCCGGGTCTTGCCGAGCCCATCATCACCGGCATCGCAGGCAAGCGCGACTTCGTGTCCATCCATATCAAGCAGAACCACATGTCCAATGAGGTGGGCTACCTGCGCCGGGTGCTTTCCATCTTCGAGCGCTATCGCGTGAGCATCGAGCACATGCCTTCGGGCATCGATTCGTTCGCCGTGGTGGTGCAGGGCTCCGACGTGAAGGATTGCCTGTATTCGGTGGTGGGCGATATCCAGCGCGAGCTCGAGCCCGATGAAATCAACGTGGTGGAACATCTGGCGCTTATCGCCACCGTGGGCCGCAACATGGCGCGCCGCCCGGGCATTTCGGGCCGTCTGTTCGGCGAGCTGGGCCGCGCGGGCATCAACATCCGCATGATTTCGCAGGGCTCCGAGGAGCTGGACATCATCGTGGGCGTGGAAGACAAGGATTTTGAGCACGCCATCCGTGTGATCTACGACGCGTTCGTGGATTCCGAGGACAACGTGATCACCATCGACGAGCTGGATGCCGGAAAGCCGGACGAAGAGCCCGTCGAGTAAAGGCCATTCGGCGGCGCGGACGCGACTCGCGCGTGCGCCGCGTGAAGGAGGAGAGCGGTATGAAGCAGTACAACGTAGCCATCCTGGGCGCCACGGGTGCCGTGGGCCAGCAGATGCTCCAGTGCCTGGAGGAGCAGGAGTTTCCCGTTGCCAACCTGAAGCTTCTGGCTTCGGCGCGAAGCGCGGGCAAACTTGTGAAGTTCGCGGGCGAGGATGTGGTCGTCGAAGAGGCGCGCGACGAGGCGTTCGACGGCGTTGACATCGTGCTGGGCGCGGCCGAGAACGACATCGCCAAGCGCTTCGTGCCGGTGGCGCGCGAGAAGGGCTGCGTGACCGTGGACAACTCCAGCGCGTATCGCCTGGACCCCGACGTGCCGCTGGTGGTGCCCGAGGTGAATCCGGAGGATATCGCCAAGCATAACGGCATCATTGCCAATCCCAACTGCGCTACCATCATCGCGCTGGTGGCGGTGAACCCGCTGCACAAGGTGGGCGGTATCAAGCGCATGATCGTATCCACGTATCAGGCGGCGTCGGGCGCCGGCATCGGCGGTCTGCGCGAGCTTGAGGCCCAGATGGCCGCCATCGGAGCGGACCAGCCCGTGGGCGACCCCAAGGCGTTCGCCTATCAGCTCGCGTGCAACCTCATTCCGCAGATCGGTGGGTTTGATGAGGCGGGCTATACCTCCGAAGAGATGAAGCTTCAGAACGAAGGTCGTAAGATCATGCATCTGCCCGAGCTGCGCGTGAACTGCACCTGCGTTCGCGTGCCGGTGATGCGCTCCCATTCCGAGAGCATCACGCTGGAGTTCGAGCGTGAGGTGAGCGTAGAGGCAGCGCGTGAAGCCCTGGCTGCCGCTCCTGGCGTCAAGCTGGTGGACGACCCCGCCAACCTGGCGTACCCTATGCCGCTTGACACCACCGACCAGGACCTAATCTATGTGGGCCGCGTGCGCGAGGATATTTCCGCCGCTCCTGGATCCCACGGCCTTGCGCTGTGGTGCTGCGGCGACCAGATTCGCAAGGGCGCTGCCACCAACGCCGTGCAGATTGCTAAGATACTCGCAGGCCAAGAGTAATCTATACAGCGTATATTTCTAAAGCATCACGTAAGAAAGGCGGGCGTTGCGGCGTCCGCCTTTTACAGGTGCGTTTATCGGATTCTTCGTTCTGCTGTAGCTTTTCGGAGAATTGCGCGCGCTTATGCTAAAATAGCCCAGCCGTCAAGGCATGCCAGTGTGGCGCAACGGTAGCGCAACTGATTTGTAATCAGTGGGTTGCAGGTTCGATTCCTGTCACTGGCTCCATTGACGCAATCAGGCTGGGGTTTCCCGGCCTGTTTTGTTTGCGGACCGCGTTTTGCCGGAAAGCGATGAGATACCTATGCGTAAGCGTTATTTCTTTTTCGATATAGATGGCACGCTGGCGGCGGGGCCGGTGGACGGGCGTTATGTGCCCGAAAGCACGAAGCTTGCTCTTGCCGAATTGCAGCGTGCGGGGCACGAGATCGCCATCTGTACCGGGCGTGCGCACGCGATGGCGCGGCCGTACATGGAACAGCTGGGACTGTCCAACATGGTGTGCGATGGCGGCAACGGTATCGTCATCAACAACAAGTTGGTCGAGCTTGAGCCGCTCGATCGTGATGCTTGTATCCGCGTGCTGGAGGAGTGCGACCGCAAAGGCATGCTTTGGGGCGTTTCTATTACCGACACGCAGCATCGTCTGACGCGCGATGCTCGTTTCGTCGAAGCGGTGCATGATACCTATATGCACACCACGGTTGACCCGTCGCTTGATTTTCACGAGCTTCCGCGGTTTTACAAGCTTTTCATCCCCTGCACGCCCGAAGAAGAGGGGCGCATCGAATCGCTGGCAAGCGTTCCCACGGCGCGTTTCAGCCCCTATGTGCTGTTCGTCGAGCCGGTGGATAAGGGTCGCGGCGTGCGGCGCATGATGGAGCACTACGGTGCGCCGGTGGGCGATGCGGTCGCGTTTGGCGACGGCGAAAACGACCTGAGCATGTTCCTGCCGGATTGGACCTGCATCGCCATGGGCAACGCCATTCCGGAGCTCAAAGAGCGCGCCGATTACGTGACTGCCGACGTGGATAAAGATGGCATTCTTTTGGCATGCCAGCATTTCGGTTGGATTGAGTAGTTCTGCCTTTGTCTTTAAAAGCGAAAGCGACCCGCCGGAGGGGAGAGGCGGGTCGCAACTATGAGCATCGCGCCTTGCGCAGTACGCTATGGCGTCTGACGGAATGCGTCCGAACAAAAGCTGCTGCGCAAGATGATGCTATGGGGGAGGCGTAGCGAAGGAAAGAATGGGACTTGAAGCAAAGGGAGGGGTGCGTCAAGCCATTTAACCAGTGACAACGCGCGTCGGAAGGGTTAGAGGCCCAGGGCGGCGCTTTCGCCGGCGATGTAGCCGTGCGTCGCGGCGAGACCGTTGGAACCGCCGTGCAGCAGCGATTCATAGCCGGAGCCGAAGCGGTAGCCTACCGTGTTACCACCTGCGTACAGGCCGGGAATCGGCTCATGCTCGGCATCGAGAACCTGCAGCTTGTCGTTGCAGCGAACGCCGGCAAGCGTGCAATAGAAGAAATACTGCATCTTCCATGCCTGGTACGGCGGATCGTCGATGGCGTCCAGGTAACGAAGCGCCTTGTGGTAATCGAGGTCGTGGCCCTCTTTGCACATCTCGTTATAGCGCTCGACGGTGGCGACGAGGTTCTCCGCCGGCACGCCAATCATCTCGGCCAGCTCCTCCAGGGTGTCGGCCTCGTAATGCTCGGCTTCGCTCATCTTGAACATTTCTTCGGCGGCTTCCTTGGTGTAGCCGAACGAAGAGGGCATCTCGAAGTCGTTGGTGGGGATGATCTGCCAGATGTAATTGCCGTGGCCAGGCTGGTCGGCGATGATGTGGGAGCTCGTGAGCAGCGACGTGCATTCGTTCATGAAGCGCTTGCCCTTCGTGTTCACCATCAGATAGGGGAACGACCTCCAACCCGTGCTCTGCCACGAGGCCCAGCCGCAGATCTCTTCCATCTCGGCGCCCGCCCAGCACAGCATGCGATGGCCCAGGCCGTCGTCGCATTCCATCACAGAAACGGGGTCGTCGTCACCCATGTACGCCCAGTAAGAATTGTTCTCGAGCGCCCACTTCGCGTAGTGCGAGGGGTAGAAGTGCTTCATCATCTTCTCGTTGGAGCCGAAGGAACCCGTGCACATGACCACGCCCTTCGATGCGGCGTAATACACCTTCTCGCCGTCCTTGTTGGTAGCGATGACGCCGGTCACACGGCCGCTCTCGTCCTTGACGAGCACCTCGGCGCAGGTATCGTAATGGGTCTCGACACCCTCATCCTCGAGGAACTGATGGAACTTGTGGGTGAACTCGGTAAGGATGTCGGTCTTGTCGAATGCGATGCCGGTGGAGATGTACTCAGACACTTCCTGGCTGGGATCGGGGAAGATACCCTCCAGGCTTATGGGCACGCAGTACTGCTCGTAGGGGTCGATGAAATCCTCTTTCATCTGGTCGAAGATTTCGCCCGAACGGTTAATCCATGCCGAATACAGGGTCATATCGCCGCGATACTGGCAGTTCTTGTACATCTTATTCGCGATTTCGACCTCGTCGTACATAGGGAGGCCGGCGTCCTCCTGCATCTTGGAGTTGAAGACCGAAATCGTCATGCCGCCGATGTGGGGGCTGGCGTTGCGCTCGATGACGGTGACCTTGGCGCCGTTCTTAAGGGCGCCATAGGCAGCCATTGATCCGGCGAGTGCGGAGCCCACAACCAGGACCTCGGTCTCGATGGTCTGGGCGCAGTCGTCGACGGTCAGCGCGGGCGCTTCGCCCAGCCAATCGCTGCCGTCGTCGGCGACGGTGGTAGCAGCGGCGTCTTCGGCCGGAGCGTCAGAGCTCGGGCTGCATCCGGCGAGTGCGGAAAGGCCTGCAACCGTGGCGCCAGCGGCACCGAAGCGCAGGAAATTACGACGAGTAAGTTCCATGTTCCCTCCTTGGTCTTACGCATCGCCCGCCTCCCTTGCGGCGGGCGCTTCTCATGGCCCTATTGTTCTCCTCGGTGCTGCCTGGGTGGAATAAACGGAATGTTGGCGCATCTCAACATACTGTGAAATGCCGGGAGGGTTGCGTGCGCAATAGGTGGTTTGGTATTGTGCGCGCGAGGCACGGGCATGAGGGGCCCGCTGCAAAAGCCGTGTTCAGGAGGGGAAGAACATGGATTCGAAGGTGTTCAAATACGTGGTTGCTCTGGCTGAAACAGGGAGCTATTCACGCGCCGCGAAAGAGCTCTACATCACGCCGCAGGGCCTTGCGAACTCGGTGAAGCGTCTGGAGGCATCCATCGGCGTGCCGTTGTTCAAGGCCGATCGCGAGGGTACGGCGCTTACGCAATACGGACGTGTCGTATGCGAATTCGCGAAGACGTACGAGCTTGAGTTTTCGCAGATGATGGATGAGATCGACAGAATCAAGAAGATGGAGTCGAAAACGATTTCGCTCTCTGTTTCCACGGGGCTATTCAATGATCTTTCTCGAGAGGACATTCTGGGGTTCAACGAGTGCTCGAAGACCGGCGCGAAAGTCGTGCTGGGCAGGACACAGCCGGATCATTTTTGCGAGGAGGCACTGCTGAACAAGGCGTGCGATTTCGCGTTCCTCAACAACCCGGTCAAGAACGCCGCTTTCTTATCTGTTCCGCTGCATAAGGACATGCAATTCCTCTGGACGCCCGAAGACTCGCCTCTCGCCGCTAAAAACGAGGTGGAGTGCATCGACTTTGCGGGTGCCGATTTGGTATGCCTGGAGCAAAGCGAGTATGTTTCGACGGAAGAGTACGCGGACAAGCTCAGGGAGCCGCCGTATTCGTGCAATTTGTATTTCGTGGACGAAATGATCGAGGTGATCGAAATATCGATGCGCCGCAGAGCGTACGGGATTGTGCCGCGGCCTCACGTTATGGCGTTTTCCGGCAACGGGTACGTTGGCGTTCCGATCAGGGATCTTACACGGGGATTTTCGGTTGCGTATCGGCGCGATAGGGAGCTGAGCCCGTGGGATGAGGAGTTTCTCGCGTATTTGAGCTCGCGGTCGATGTTTTATTGCTAGGGGCGTTACTCCTTGCGGGGCCTCTTCGTTGCGTGACCGGTGAGCTTCCAGCGGTAGTTGGGGTTGTGCTTGAGGAATCGCCAGCGGCAGATGAACGTGATGCCCAGGATGATGAGCGTGGTCACAAGCAACGTGATGAAGAAATCGGCCACGAACCTATTGCCTTCAAGCCACGCGTACAACGTGGCGAGTACGAAGAAGATCGACAGCGCGCCGTTGAGCACGATGAAGCATTTGATGAGCACTTCCTTGGCCTTGGCGGGGGTGTAGCGCCATGACACGATGATATAGATAGCCACGGCGATGATGGCGAGAATCACCAGCAGGGGCAGTGCGCGGTAGAGGCGTGCGATGATGAATGCCGGCATAGGGAATCCTTCCGACCGGTTCGTGCTTTCCTCCATCATAGCGCAAGAGAGCTCCGCGGATGGGGATAAGTGCTGCTGCTCCACTTTTACGTTTACGCCCGGGGTTTTGCGCGGTTTATACAAAAAAGCGCGTACAACCCCGGGCATGAACGCAGTGCGCCGATTGTCGATGCCTTAGCTTCGCCTCACGCGCGCATTTTGCGCGAAAGGCGGGTTTGCAGGAGGCGCTGTGGGCCGCGCGATATAATCTTCCCCAATCAAGACGATGTTGGCGGGTGGAGGCCGGAGGCTAGAGGCTCGCTCTGGCTCATCGGAAGTGGGGTCGAGCGCGAGGTGCGTCCGGGCATTCTTTTCGCGATTCTCAACGTTTGCGCATGCGGCGCAGAAAGGCGGTTTACATGGGCATTGAAGGCAAGCGGTCGTGCACGTCGGTTCTGGTGGGGCGAGCCGCCACGCGCGACGGATCGGTGATAATCGCGCGCAACGAGGACAACACCACGCCGAATCTCGCTAAAAACCTTCGTGTGGTGGCGGCGGGCGCGCGCGATGGGCAAACGCTCGAATCGTCCGAAACGGGCTTTACATTCACCATGTCGGAAGGCGGCATGCGCTATACCGCCATGCCCGATGCCGACACGTCGGGCGGCCTCTACGAGGAGGCGGGCGTCAATTCGGCACATGTTGCCATGTCTGCCACGGAAAGCGCCTATACGAACGATTTGGTTCTGGCGCATGATCCCTATGTAGATGCCGGCCTTGCGGAAGATGCCATGCTCACCGTGGTGCTGCCGTATGTGCGCACGGCGCGCGAGGGCGTGAGGCGCCTGGGTCGCATCGTCGAGGAGCAGGGTTCGGCCGAGGCGAACGGCGTGCTTTTCGCCGACGCAAGCGAGGCGTGGTATATGGAGATCGCCACGGGGCACCACTGGGTGGCGCAGCGCATTCCCGACGACTGCTATGCGGTGGTCGCCAACCAGCTCGCCATTCAGGAAGTCGATTTCGCAAGCGACGATTTCTTGTGGTCGGAAGGAATCCGCGAATTCGTTGAGGCCCACCACCTGAATCCGCATCCAGGTACGTTCAACTTCCGCGAGATTTTCGGCACTGCTACCGAGCAGGACGTTCATTACAACACGCCGCGCGTGTGGTATGGGCAAAAGCTGCTCACGCCGAGCGTTGAGCAGGACCCCGAGAGCTTCGACCTGCCGTTCATCCGCCGCGCTGATTTCAAGATTGGCATGGAGGACGTGGCGCGCGTGCTGTCGAGTCATTTCGAGCTCACCGAATTCGACCCCATCGGCCGTCGCGGCGATGCGAAGACCCGCACGCGCTATCGCGCCATCGCGCTGTCGCGTACGCAGGATTCGCACATCATCCAGGTTCCCGCCGCGCCCGCGACGGAGGAGGGCGATTCCGTGGTGCGGCCCGAGGCGCTCTCTCCCGTGTGCTGGACTGCCATCGGCACGCCTGGCATTTCGCCGTACATCCCGCTGTTCACCGATGTGGATGCGTGGCCACAGGTGCTCGATGGCGCTTCGTGGAGCGAGCCCGACGAGGGTGCCTACTGGCTCTATCGAACGCTTCAGGCGCTTTCCGATGCGCGCTACGGCGTGACCGAGAGGCTCGTGCAGCAGTTTGCCTCTGCGCAGCGTCGCGCGATGCATGCCCATTTTGCAAAGTCGCGCGCGGCAGAATGGGGCTTGAGCCTTGCCGACGAGCGAAAGATGCTGCTCGCCCGCGCCAACGAGCACGTGGTGGAGCAGGCCATGACGGATGCTCGGGCGCAGCTCGGCAAGCTCGTCAAAGTGCTGGCCGAGGCTTCGCCGCTTTCCTACACGATGGATGCCAACCTCTAACTTCAGCCTTCGTTGCCTCTGCGGCGGTGCGGGCCGCTTGCGTCCGATGCCGCCGCTCAATGTCGCCGCAGCGCACATCAGGGCTGGCTTCTCCGACATATCGCGTCTTATCGACGGTTTAAAGGGGCAAAAATGCGAAATAAGCCGTCGATAAGACGCGATATTGCGCGAGGATGGGATCGTCACAAACATATCCCGTCATTTTGACGCTATTTTCCGCGCTTCAGGGGACTTTTAGCGTCAAAATGACGGGATACCTTGTCGGAGATTCCGGAGGCCCGGCGGAGGCCCGGGATGCCGGTCGTGCTATTTCGTCTTTTGCGAGGCCTTGCTCATCTCTTCGACGTCGACCGAGATGGTGTGGCTGATGGGCTTCCACTTGGCCTTCTTCACCAATGCCACCAGGGCGATGGGGATGTAGGTGAGCATGAAGAAGGGGAACGTGAACATGTATTTGATCTTCTTGCCCGCCGTGGAGTGGATGTTGTCCCACTCGGTGAACGTGGTCAGCACGCCGAACACAAACATGAACAGGCAGTAGTTGAACATGCAGAAGAACAGCGACGAGCTCGCGCTGGTGATGGCCGATCCCGCGGACATGTATCCCAAAGACGCGAGGATGAAGATCGTACCGTTGAAGCCCACGGAGATGATGGTGAGCAGCATCGCGGGCGATACGGTCATAAGCATGTCGTAGCAGGCGAACTTCGCGCCTTTGGGGTTTTTGAAGATGCCTTTGAGCAGCTTGAATGCATAATGCCAAAATACCTGGTAGAAGCCCTTTGCCCAGCGGAAGCGCTGGTTCCACGAGTCCTTAAACGTGATGGGCTGCTCGTCGTAGAGCATGGCGGTGGGGCAGTAGGCGATGCGTCCTCCGTCGATGATGGTCTGAGTGGAGAATTCTATGTCTTCGGTGAGCAGGTGCCATTTCCAGCCGCCGTGCTTGGCGAGCACCTCGGCGCTGATGAAGAATCCCGTGCCGGAAACCGCGCAGCTGGTGTTGAGCGTGAGGCGCGCCTGGCTCAGGTATTTGGCCTCGCGCAAAAACCATACGGCATAGCCGGCGGAAATCCAGTTGGAGCCGTAGTTCTTCGAATTGCGGTAGCTGGTCGAGGCGATGGCGCCGCCGTCGAACACTTTGTTCATCTCGCGGAAGTAGTTCACGTCCAGCACGTTGTCGGCATCGAACACGAAATACGCCTCGTAGCCGTTCTGGGTGTATTTCTCCTGGATGAGCTTGTAGCCGTAGTCGAGCGCGTAGCCCTTGCCGATGAGCTCTTTGTTGTAGCGGACGAAGACGTCGGTCGCGCCCGCCTTGCGCGCCACGTCGGCGGTGTCGTCGGTGCAGTTGTCCGCGATCACGAAGATGTCGATGAGTTCCTGCGGGTAGTTCTGCACGCGGATGCTGTGGATGAGGTCGGCGATGACCTGGTTCTCGTTGCGCGCCGAGATCATGACCGCATAGCGGTGGTTGGCCTTGGCTTCCTGCTTGGGCGGCTTTTTCACCAGCACGACGAACACATAGAAGAACTGATAGCAGTAGCAGATGGTGAACGCGAGGAACACGCCGATATTGAAGGCGTCGACGAACGTAAGCTGCGAAAAGAGCTGGTCGAACATCGTGGTCTCCTTATCGGGCATTCTCGGTTGATAGCTAAACGCTCAAAGTATAGGTAAACCGGCAGTGCGCAGGCTAGGTTTCGTTGACAAACGGATACAAAATGCAGACGTACGTCACAAGCGCACCGATCGAAGGCGTGCGAGGGGTGCGCGAAGGCGCCAGGAGGGCGTTCGCGCGCGGCGTTCTCATGCGCTTTGCGCGAGAAGATTCCTAAACGCGAGCGACGACGAGGCTGCGGCATGCGCATCCAGCCGCCTCGAGCGCTCGGCATGCGTCGTCCATCGTGGCACCCGTGGTGAGTACGTCATCTATCACGATGGCGCGGTGCGCGGCGGGCGTGCCGTCGACGCGAAACCTGTCTCCCATGTTCGAGAGCCTTCCCAGCCTGCCCAATGCGCGCTGGTCTTTCGCGCGGGGCGGGGCAAGCAGACGTTCGCACGGGACACCCCAGATTCTCGACAGTTCGTTTGCAACAAGCTCCATATGGTCGAATCCTCTGCGCCTTCGCGCCGATTTGGTCGCCGTCACAAAGGTCACGCATTGAGCCCAGACGGGCCACGAGGGAGGAGCGCAGCGAGCCACGAGCGCGGCGAGGTTCGCGGCGAGGCGTTGCTCACCCTTGTCTTTGAACGTCTTGATGAGCGTTGCGGTGCGGTCGGTGTATCGCAGGGCGCCCAGGCAGAGGCGCGGCGTGAGGTCGTGCAGGAGAGCATCCGTGGCGCAATGGTCGCACTGGATACGGCCCCAGGGCGCGCCGCAGCGGGGGCATGCCTGCCAATAGTCGATGAAGTCGAGCGTGCGCGCGCAGTCGTCGCACAGTACCTTGCCGGGCCGGTCGCAGAGCGCGCAGCGGGTTGGCCACAGCGTTTCCGCAATGGCTTCCACGGCGAATCCCCTGTAGGCGCCCTGTTCCATATGGCATGCTCCCCCCAAATCTCATGGACAAAACCGATCGTCCTAGCGTAGCTCGCGAACCTTGCCCGACCCTTGCGAGGCTGCGCATGCCGTCTATCCGCGTTCTATAAAGAGGAGGAGTGTCCCGTTCGACAGATTCTTGCTCGTTTCGCATGCGTGCTCGAATTGCTTCAAACGCTCTGCTCCTCGATACCTTGCCAAAATCTTGCCGGAATCGCGCCGAAACCTTGCCGCGGCCGTACTGGGTGTGTCGACGGCGTGTCAGCGATGTGCGTTCGCCTTAGCCCTCGCCTGCAAATCTGCTAAACTGTCCCCCGAACTTCTTTCGGGTCTGTAGTTGCGGGGGCGCCTTCGTCGCTCCTCAGTCCAAGGCAGATGCGGTCGAAAGGACCCACGTAAGCGCGTTCA
>NZ_CALUMA010000026.1 GCF_944321625.1 uncultured Slackia sp. | reverse complement strand
TCTCCGACACGCTCCAGCGCCCCTCGCTGAGCAGGATGAAAGCGAACCTCGCCTCCTTCGCCTCGGCGCCTACAGCTGCCTGCTGGCGAAGGAGGCGCTCGCTTTTAAAAGTATCTCGTTCTCCCTTTTGAGCCGCTCGTTCTCGCGCCTGAGCCGCCGCAGGTCCTCGGCCATCTGGAAGGGGTCCGCCTCGGCGTCGGGCGCCGCGGCCGAGGCCCTTCTGACCCAGTCGGCGAGGCTCGACGGGTCGACGCCGATCTCGCGCGCGACCTCCGCGTAGGTGGTTCCCCTCTCGTTGTACAGCTGCACGGCGCGCCGCTTGAACTCCGCCATGTACTTCGGCACGGTTTTCCCATGATCCGCCTCCGTTCCCCCGCAACGGCAATGGTGCCGAAACGGGACTCGACCTGTCAACGGATTCGGGGCAGATTCAGATTCAGATTCAACCCGGCCGCCCTCACCGACTACGGGGTCGAGACGGCGCGCGACGCGCTCGAGGTCCTCTTCAGGCTCGAGGAGGGCTTCGGCGCGAGGCCGGTGGCGGACGCCGCCGGCGCCCGGGTCGTCGTCGACCCCGCCGCGCCCGGCGCCCAGAAGCTCGACGTGGCGGTCAGGGCGTGGGCGGCGATGCGCGCGCGGAGGGACTCGGGGGAGATCTCCGAGGAGGAGTACCTCGACTGGAAGCGCGGGTTCACCGGAAGGTAGATTTCGGCGGTTATGGGGGCAATCCCTGCGAAACGGCAAACGGTTGCCCCCACAACGGGCCCTTTTATGCTGGATTCGAGGAAGGGCTTCATCGCGGTGCGGGCGACGCCTGTGGCTTGACGGCCCGTTTGATAAAATGACTAACTGGCGGTCGCTTGCGGAATTGGCCTTTGTGCATACTTCCGTCGGCAAGCCCCTGAACGATAAAAACGCGTTGAGTTCATTTTGAGTTCAACGCAGACATGGATTTCGGGGTGAATCTGTGGACAGGATAGACACTGAGACACTACAGAGACGATAGAGTGCCCCTGTACAAATTCTAATTACTGAGTGGGAGTAAAATTTGGGAATTGTATTCCCAAATTTGACCATAATTCTATAGCATGAGATAATGGCCTCTCGGAAGGGAGGCCATTTTATGTATGTAAAACGCGAAATCGAATCGACACTCGATAAGCTATTGAAGCAGGGTAAAGTGGTGCTTGTGACCGGCGCTCGTCAAGTTGGCAAGACAACGGTTCTCAAGGAGCACCTGGGCGGCTCCTTCGACTACATCTCGATGGAGAATCCCCGCGACTACCTTTCCGCAAAGCAGGATGCCGTCCTGTTCTTCGAATCGAAGAGCCTGCCGTTGATTATCGACGAAGTCCAACGCGTGCCCGAGCTTTTCTCCCCTATCAAATGGATCGTTGACCAATCTGACGAAAAGGGCCGTATCGTACTATCCGGCTCTCAAACATATCATCTCATGAAAGGCGTCAGTGAATCGCTGGCAGGAAGAATACGAATCATCGAGCTTCCTTCTTTAAGTCTCAGGGAACTAATCGACAGCGCCGCCGAACCACATCCGTACATCCCTGATCAAATCGAATCATGCGAGAAACCATCCGATATTGACATCTGGGAAATCATTCATAGAGGATCGATGCCGGAACTGCAAGACAAATCGCTCAGTTGGGATTCGTTCTATTCTGATTACGTCTCCGCTTATCTGGAGAGAGACGTACGCGATCTCGTCAATGTCAAAGACGAAGCCAAGTTCTATAGTTTCATGGTAGCTTGCGCCGCAAGATCGGGCCAGCTATTCAATGCTTCAGATATCGGCAACGCGATCGATGCCGACCATAAAACCGTGAAAGCATGGCTTTCCGTCCTTCAAGCATCAAATATTATTCGAATCGTTGAGCCCTTCTGGCCCAACATTGGAAAGAGCTTGACGAAAACGCCCAAACTCTACTTCATGGACACGGGGCTGGTTTGCCACCTCACGCGGTGGACCACCCCCGACCAGCTGCGCAACGGGGCAGTGGCGGGACACGTATTCGAAACGTTTGTCGTCTCCGAGGTGTTGAAGAGTTACATGAACGCCGGCGCCAACCTGAGAGACGTGTGGTTCTACCGCGACGCAAAGAAGCGAGAGATCGACCTTGTTATCCAAGAAGGTCACGTACTGCATCCCGTGGAAATCAAAACAGCTGCCACGATCAAAGCGGATGCAGTAAAGAACTTCAGCTGCTTAGAAGGCATGGAAGACTATGAGGTGGGCTTCGGGCACGTCGTCTGCCGGACGCCGGAGCCGTACGACGGGACGAGGAGCGTGCAGGCGGTCCCCGTCTGGGCGATATAGGAGAGAAGCATTCGCGAGCATGGGTTTCGCGACGATCGACGAACGGCTCCTCTCTTACTCTGGAGCAAGCAAAGCGTTTCATGAGAAATGGGGCTGGACGGTCTGCTGGGTTGGCGGCAAACAGTTCGCCCGCAAGCTCATGGCCAAGCCCGACGCCAAGCAGCCCTACGCGGGGCGCCACCTGCCCTCGCTCAAGTGCGATCCCAACCGCATCCTCGAGCTGCGCGCCGAATATCCCGATGCGGTGCTCCCGGGCTGCTATTCCGACGGGTGCACGTGGGTCTCGGTCGATCTGGGCGCCAGTCTTCCCGAGAGTCTCGTCCTCGACCCCTGCGACATGGGCTACGAACTCGTTTTCGCGAAACTGCCTAAGCGAGTTCAGCAAGAGATTTGAATGCATGACCCACGTGAATCAACGGCTTTCCGAGCCATCCGCTACGATTCCCAAGTGCGAATCAGGGAATCGTAGCGCGCGAAATGCCTGGAAACGGGCGATTCCGCAACTATTCCCCGCCCTTTCGAGTCAACCCTTGATTCTGATTTGATTCGGACGATTCAACACGAGCTACCACGACATGGACGATACGGCACGGGGCACCACGCCATGCACGCCTGCAGCAGTCGAGTGGGAGTAAACGGATTTATCCGCTTTAGATAAAACACCAGTTCAAACGCCCTATTTCAATTACGATTCAGGGCGTTTTTCTTCATTGCACAAATGGCATCAATTCATCGAGCTAAGCAAATCGGACTGATACGACTATTGAAAAGCATTTTGAACGAAAGTATCGTCACATAAACCGATGGAGTCGCCTTTAAACTCACGGCATGGACGCCTCACGAACGTAGGGCGTGAACACGGTAAGCCTTGCTAACCGCATAACGCGAACCATTGTAGTCAGAATTTAAAACCTTTGATATGACGAAGGAAATAACATGGCAAAACTTATTACATCAGAATTGTACACATGCGGAAAATTTGGCAAACGATGGCGCGAAACGCTCGACACAAGTAACCCTTTTCTGTATTCGAAAGGAAGATATCCGACAAAAATTAGACCGGAAGATCTTCCTGAAGACTACATCAAAATCCGCAGTAGATCGATTTGGTACATGACGGGCTTTCTCAAGACATCCGGCATTGTTGATATCGGATACAGATGGGCCAAGGTCAACCACCTTTTCAAAGATGACTATATTTATATTTCTTACAAGGAAAAGCTCGAAACTGAGACGAACGAGTGGGGGTTCACCGACTACGTAAATTACGACATCTGCATCTGTGGCAACGACATCATCGATATCGTTCTAGCGGCGGAGAGATATTCGAATTACGATACATCTCACGTTCGCGCGGAAATAGAGAAGAAGCGAATCTGGCTCAGGGATAATGAGCCGGAGGAATACGCACGAGCAGTAGGTGAAGACAGGAACATCTTCGATCTTTGGATTGAAAAAGGCTACATTGAGAAAAAGCTTCTGATTGACCCAAAGAACTGAAGTGTTTATTTCGCTCAAACCCATGACCCGACGTCGTGCTTGCCAATCGCAAATCACCAGTTCACCGCCTAAGTTTCCCGCATTTCACCCTGATAAGAATAGTCACCATACTGTTACGAAGAAAGTGCTCGGGCGCGCTCTTCGGCGGGGCTATAATCACCGCCTGACAGGTCTCACCCGCAGCTGCAGACAACGCTCGAGGGCGCTTTTGGCTTCTCCGGATGCGACGAACGCAATTCTAGCTATGCCTGGGCACGCAGACCCGGGCGAGAAGGAGAACCTATGTGCACGGGCATTCGCTTTGTCGACTCCAACGGCAAGATGTACTTCGGACGCAATCTCGATTGGACCCAGGGCTACGGCGAGCGCGTTGTGGCCACGCCCTCTGCCGCCAACGTTCCGGCGGCGTTCGAGCGCCCCGATGACCTCGCAACCGGCCACACGGTTATGGGAATGGGCATCGTCGTCGCGAGCATCCCGCTGTATTTCGATTGCGGCAACGATGCCGGGCTCGCCGTCGCGGGCCTCAACTTCCCCCAGAGCGCGCACTATGCCACCGAGCCAAAGGCGGACTCCATCAACGTTGCCGCCTATGAGTTCCCGTTCTGGATCGCGCGCAATTTCTCCGACCTAGACGAGGTACGCCAGGCGCTCAAGGCAACCACCGTGGTGGCCAAGCCCGTCAACGAATACCTCCCCGTGGCCAATCTCCACTGGCTCATCGGCGATGCGACCGGCAGCATCGTGGTGGAATGCATGGCCGACGGCCTGCACGTATGGGAAAACGACGCCGACGTGCTCACGAACGAGCCCGACTTCGGATGGCAGCGCACCAACCTGCGCAATTACCTCACGCTCAACGACGAAGACCCTGCCGATGCCACGTGGGGAACCATGGCGCTCGCCCCGTTCGGATCGGGCATGGGCATGCAGGGCATTCCCGGCGATTACAGCGGCCCCGCCCGCTTCGTCAAGGCGGCCTTCGTGAACAGCCACTACCCCGTCCAGGACGACGAAGCGTCCAACGTGACGCGCTTGTTCCGCACGCTCGGCTCTGTCGCCGTTCCCGACGGCTGCGCCAAAACCGCCGGCGGCGCCTACGAGAAAACCCTCTACACCAGCTGTTTCTCGCCGTCGACCATGACCTACTACCACGCGACGTACGACAACCCGCATATCTACTCGTACCCGCTGTCGTCCGTCGACCTCACCGCAGCCGAGCCCGTCTTCATCCCGCCCGTCGCATAGAGGCGGCCACGGACCACGCCCCGCGACCATAGAAGCGAAACCGCGCCCACAGCACAACCGAACCCAAAGAAAGAAGGCCTCCATGGCGTCGACGGCCAAGACGAAGCAGGGGGATGCGTCCCTTGCGGGCAAAGAGAAGTTCCTCGTCATCCCGATAATCATCCTCATCCTCGCGCAGATGGGCGCGACCGGAGACAACGGCGCGCTCTCGCTGTCTGCGACGGCGCTCACGCAGGAGCTCCACGCAACCACCTCGGAAATCCAGCTCGCCAATATGGTGTATCCCCTGGTGGGAGGCGCGTTCATGATTGCCGGCGGCCTCATGGGAACAACCATCGGATGGAAGAGGACGTTCCGCATCGGCATTCTGCTGTGCGCCGCGGGCGAAGTGGCGCTTGCGTGCGCGCCCAACATGACCGTGTTCATCTGGGTGGGGCGCGTTCTGGTGGGATTCGGCGCCAGCTTCATGATTCCCTCCGTGCTGGGGCTTATCCCGCTGCTCTACCACGGCTCCAACAGGATGGTCGCCTTCGGCTGCATCGGCGCCGCCTCCGGCCTTTCGGCGCTGCTGCCGCTGGTGCTGGGCGTGGTGCTTGAGGCCGCCGGCATGCATGTGACGTTCCTCGTTCTGGCGGCGTACTTCCTCATCCTGTTTTTGGCGTCGTTCCTTTTGCCCGCCATCAACCAGACCGACGAGAAGCTTCGGTTCGACGGCGTGGGCGTGGCTCTCGCGGCATCCGGCCTGTTCCTGTTCCTCGTGAGCATCTCGAGCATCTCGTCCTGGGGCCTCATCGAGCCGCTCTCGGGCTGCCCGTTCACCATCTTCGGCATCTCCCCCGCGCTTCCCATCGCGCTTGTGGGGCTGCTTGTTCTCATCGCGCTCGTGCCAATCGAAAAGCGCATCGAGACGAAGAACGGCGTGGCGCTGCTTCCGCGATCGTTCCTGAAAACGCCGCAGGTGCTTGCCGGCCTTGTGGCGAACGCCCTCATGTTCTTCTTCATGGGCGCGCAGTCCATCCTGATGGCACCGTACCTGCAGCTTGTGTCCGGCTGGACGCCCATCGAGGTCGGAGTGATTTCCATCGTGACCGGTGTGCCCACCTTCGCCCTGGCGCTCGGCATACCCAAGCTCCTGCCCAAGGCGAACCCGCGCCACGTGCTTCAGTTCGGCTACCTTGCCATGGCGGCGGCGCTCATCATCATGGCGGCATCCGTCACCTCAGACGGCTCGAACGCCGTAGCCGTCTACCTTGGCGCGTTTATGGCAGGCGTCGGCGCCGGAGCCGTGTCGTCCCACGCGAGCAATGTGGTGGCCCTGGCGCTTCCCGAGCGCGACGCCTCCCAGTCCGGCGGCATCCAAAGCACCATGCGCAACGTGGGCCAGGCAATGGGCGTGGCGCTTCTGGGAGCAATCCTTCTGCTGGGCATCACCAACGCCATTCGCGCGAACGCCGCGGATGACACATCGATCTCGCCGCAGGTCAGCGACCAGATTTCCACGCTCACCATAGACCTTGGCAGCAACGAGGTGTTCGAGCAGCAGATTGCCGGCATCCAGATGAGCGACGCCGAACGCGCCCAGCTTGTTTCCATCGAGGAAAAGGCACGCTACAACTCTGTGCGCTTGGCATACGTCGCCGGAGCCGTCATCGTTTTGCTGGGCCTTGCCACCACCCCATGGATCAAAATAACCTCGCCAAAGAGGAGCGAGCAAGAAAGCGATGGCGAGAAGGACGAAAAGGGAGAGAAAGACCTCTCTTGATTTCACCTTCGCCCGCTAGGCCTTGAGAAGAAGTACGCCGAGGCCGGCAACACCGAATCGGTGGATGCCGAGCTTGCGAAGCTCAAGGCGGAGATGGGTCTGTAGCATCGACAAGCTTCCCGGCGCCGCCCCTTCGCCCTGCCACCCCACAAACCGTTCTTGCGCTATAGTGGAACCCACAGTGCACTGAGCGAAAGGAGCCCACCATGGACAAAGAACTGTTCGATTTCGTGGCAGAGCGCGCCGACGTCCTTGCGACCGCCGATAGCGCCAAGCAGGCGACCAAGGATGCCGCCCTTGCCTGGAAAGAGGCCGTCGCCGCCGATTCGAGCGACGCCGCCGTGGAGGCAGCCACCGCGAAGCTGGTCGATTTCCTCGAGGGGCGCCCGAACACCATCGAGGGCGTGATCGCTTTCCTGGAAGGCCTCGCCAAGGAGATGCTCGGCGAGGAGGCCGCAGCTGCCGGGCTTGCCGCCCAGCTTGAGCGCAAGGAAGCGGGTGCCAAGTGGTGCGACTGCCCCGCCTGCACCGCCGCGACCGAGATTCTCGCGAAGTTCGGCCGCATCGAGTTGTAAGCCCATCGCAAACGGCACCATCGAGGAGCGCTGGAAGCCCGGCGCTCCTTTCTTTTTGACGGCACAGAGCCCTTTCGGCAATGCGCGCGCTTTATACGCTGCATTCGGAATACGCTACGTCGCATTCTGAAATACGATGCCCGCATAACTTGTCGTGGTGCGATATTATGCCGAACATGCAGCGCAGGAGGAGAAGCCATGATTCGCACCAATGATAACGACATGCAGCACGACGCAAGCGAGGAAGAAGTGGCAAAGCTGCGCGATGCCATCGTCGCTTTCGAGCCCTTCAACGAACAGGAAGCGGCCGACAAACAAGTCATTCTGCGAGCTCTGGAAACCGATCAGGATTGCTTCAACCGCAGCGCCCAAGCGCATATGGCCTGCTCGATTTGGGTAGTTGACCCCGCATACGCGCAAACGCTGCTGGTGTACCACAACATCTACGACTCATGGAGCTGGATTGGCGGCCATGCCGATGGCGAACGCAATCTAAGGGCAGTGGCATTGTGCGAGCTCGAGGAAGAAACCGGCGTGCGTCATGCGCGCATCGTGCCGTGCGGCCCGGGAGACATCTTCTCTCTCGAAGTACTCACCGTGGACGGCCATGAAAAACATGGGCAATACGTGAGTTCGCATCTGCACCTTAACGTGACCTATCTCGCGGTAGCCGACCCCGAAGAAGCAACGCGCATCAAGCCTGATGAGAACAGCGGAGTGAAATGGGCACCTCTCGAAGATGCCATTCGCCTGTCCACCGAACCGTGGATTCGCGACCGCATCTATCGCAAACTGATAGATAAGCTTGCCCAGATCCAGCCCCGCATCTAGGCGGCTAGCAAATCGCATAAAAGCGGAGGCAGCATCGGGCGCGGCCCTTGTCCAGCGAAGACACATGTCTTCCATGCCTAAACAACTTTCTGCATCAAGCGAGCCAGCTGCACCAAAACAGCAACCCCCGGATAGAGAGTATTTCTTGCTTGAACTTTTTTCAGTAGTCGCATCGGTCCGATTTGGACGATAATCGCAAGAGAAAAAAGAGGACACCCCGGCTCGTTACTCCATAAGAAAGGCAACCCATGCCCGCCACCATTCAAGACATCCTCGCCAATGCCCCCGAAGGCGTGCGCGACGCGCTGCAGAACCCGCGCGTCCGACGCTGGGCACTTTACTTTATCAAGGCCATCGTTGTGGTGGGACTGTTCTGCCTGCTGACGCAGCTTGCTCCCCACATGCCCGCGGCGTGCGTAGCGCTGTTCTGGGCAGCATTGAGCGCGGTTTCGGCGTTGGGCATGGCGTACGCACTCGTCATCAAGAAGACCCACAAGCGTTCCAAGTACACCGAAGGCGGCCTCATGTATCGCTTCAATGAGGGCCGCGTGTTCAGCCTTATCGCGGCGTTCGTGCTGTCGGCCGTGTGCGCGGCGGGCCTCATCCTGGAAGCCCCCAAGTGGGGCCTTGGCATCTGGGGGCTCGTCGTGGCGGCGATTCCCGTATATGCCGTGGCGTTCTCGCTCATCAGCAAACGCATGCAGAAGGAATACGCGGCGCCGTACCAGGCGGCGAGCGCCGTTAAGTGGAGCGGATGGATCGTAGGCCTGTTGCTGTGCGCGGCCTATGCCGCCATCGTGCTCACCCAGCCCGCGACCCACTTCGCCAACGCCACTGAGGCGTTCGCGGCAGCGCAGCAGCCTTTTGAGGGGTCGCCCTCGATCATCATGTCCGAAGTGGGCATCCTTAACTCGTTCGTCGACGGGCTTACGGCATACGGAGCCTCCGAGGCGGCGGGCGCGTTCTTCCCCGTGTACGTGGCCATTCGCATCGTGCTGGTGGCGTCGGCGTTCTTTGGCATCGCCAACCTGCTGGGCACCTGCGCACTTGAGTTCGAGGAGCTGAAACGCGTGTTCGCCCGCCTGGATGCACGCGAGGCGCAGGGGGCGCATTCCTCCGTGGTCAAGCGCTATGCCGTTATCGCGGGTGTACTGCCGGTCGTACTTGTGGTGGCGTTCGTGGGCGCCAACGCCAAGATGAACCAGATTGCCAGCACCAGCGAGTTTACGGCGGCGGAAAGCTTCGTGCGCAGCCAGGCCAGCGTGGCGGTGGCCGTGCTGGACGGGAAATACTACGACTATCAGCAGGTGGAAGACCTGATCGCGCAGACCGAGGAGAAGTCTGCCGCGCTTTCGCAGGAAGCGCAGGAGAAGCTGGTGCCGCTGATCAACGAGTCGTACGACAAGCGCCTCGAGAACGTGGATAGCTACCTGGACTGGTATTACAGCCTGCCGGCCGACTACGAGCGCTTGGTGAAAATGGTCACGGGCTCGGCGGAAGAGTTCGTGAGCGAACAATTCACGACCAAGATCGAGGCCGGTATCGACGATTCCGCGATTGAGGAAGAACTGAGCGCGTTCACCGAGCAGGCGGAGCAGATCAAAGCCGAAGCGGAGGCGGCGCTCGAAGGCACCGAGATCACCGGCGTGCCCGAATGGTTGATGGAGACGAAGGCCACACTGAGTACGGACTTCCTCTCCAAACCCATGGAGCCCACGCAGAAGCTGATGGACGCCAACGTGCGCCTGGGCGTGAGCGCGGGCGCCGGATTGGCGGCGGGCGTGATGACGAAGGCGGTCACCAAGCCGTTCTTCAACAAGTTCGTGAGCAAGATAACCACCGCCCTGGGCTCGCGCGCCGCGGGCGCAGCTGCCGGTGGAGCCGTAGGAACGCTCGCTGGCCCGCTGGGCACCATCGCTGGCATAGCCGCAGGTACGGCGCTCGGCGTAGGCGTGGATGCCGCCATGCTGGCATTCGACGAGATGCAGAACAGGGACACCTACAAGCAAGAGATCGTGGACGCAATCGAAGAGGAACGCGCAGCTACCTTGGCGTTGGTGGAATAGAGGGTCGGCTAAATCTGGCTCAATCCCCTCACCTCGTCCTTGCTCTGAAAGCATCTACTTTCTTCTCCATAGATCAGCGTCGCTGGTTGGCATCTCGTCATCCTCAAATTCTCCCAGATAAGTGAAGTGATGGTACTTCTCCCCATTAAACTCATATCCTGTGTAGTCATAGCCACGCTGAGTAATCCCCTTATAAGGCTTAAATTCCGCTTCAGCTTCCTCTTTCGTGAACTCATCTGCGTCAAACCAGACGCCCTCAGTCTTGTCGTCTCCCCAGCCAAATTTCTTCGCTTTGAACACATGCCTCATGATTCCCCCTTCCTAGCGCATTCATCAATTATCGAAATTCTAACGTCAGAATTGTTCAAATGATTCAGTTGCCAACCGAATTCCTCAAGACTCTTCAGTGCTATCATCTCTCCACCGCCAACGGCAAATGCATATCCGCTGCCAGCGACAAGCTAGTCAGCGTTTCAACTGGAACGATAAACAAAACAAAAGGACGCCCATGCCTAATACCGCTCAAACACCCTTGGTCAAGGCCTTCATAAAACGCTGGACACCCTATCTCATCAAGGCAATTGTTGTCCTCGGATTGTTTTATGCGGGCATTCAGACAGCACCAACCCTTGAGCCTGTTCCGTTTGCTCTTTTCTGGATAGTATTGAGCTTCATCGGCGCAGTCGGTATCGCCTATCGCGCTATCATTCGAAAAACCCTTAAACGGTACAAATTCCAAGAGGGCGAAATGTTTTATAGGCGCAACGAAGGCCGGTGGATTGCCGTAGTCGGCGGATTCTTCCTGTCCGCCGCAAGCATGGCAACGTTAATTCTCGAAGCGCCAAAATGGGACGGCTTCGAATGGGGGCTGGTAGCAGCGGCAGTCATCGCATACGTCGTCATTTATTTATGCATCGAGAAAAAATACGGGAAGCAGTACACGCCATTATTCAGAACCGCTAGCGTCATCAATTGGAGCAGGGGGATTATCACCGGACTGCTCGTACTAGTCTATATCGGCCTTTCTGCCGTATTCCCACAAGAAACCTGCAATAGCGTCGAGGAGGCGTTTTCAGAAGCATGGCAGCCCTATAGCAACTCCCCAACGGCAATTATTTTCGAAACAGAGAAACTGACAGGGTTCGTTAACGGCCTGACGGTATATGCGCTATCCGAAGCGCAGACCTTTTCATTTGTCTCCTACCTCATCATTCGCGGGATTCTCATCTGTTCTTCGTTTTATGCCGTTGCCAATCTGCTGAGCTTTTGCAGCCTGGAGCTCAGTGAAATGAAACGAATCGTCGTGCCGCTTTGCACGGAGGAAAACGTGAGCAGTAATATCCCAATACAAAAGTATTACGTAATGGTTGCTGCCGTTGGCCCCGCTTTGCTGCTGGTTGCCTTCCTCATAGGCAATCACTGCACAGCTCAAGCAATCAACTCCGACGGACTCACATGGGTAGATAAATTCGTCGAAGAGAAGAAAGAGGTCGCCATATACGTCGTCGATGGCCACTACAAAGAGGACCAGCTACAGATTGGCGTAATCAATGAAAGCAGAAGAGTATCTGACGCCGTTAGAAACGTTTCAGAGGATAAAGAGCAGAATTTCGACTAACATTGCCTTTGCAAAAGCCCAGAAAGGAGCACGTTCATGTCAAGCAATCCTCTACAGAATATAGGCGAAACAATTCAGAATGCAGCAAGCAACGGAGCGAAAGCAGTAGCTCAAGGAGTTCAGGATGCCGGACGCGCCGCTCGAGATGGCGCAGCATCCGCCGCAGACGCCGCGCGAAACGCAGGAAAAGCAGCGGCTGGTGCGGCACAAAATGTAGGCAAAGTCGAAATCTCACCTGAACAAATACAGGAACTTCTCGGAGTTTGTTATGACAAGGCGCTGAATGGCGTTCCGGGCATTAGCCGCTCTCTAGAGGACTACGTTTCGGACTACACCTCACGTTACAAAACCCCAGAAAAGGCCGCCCAGGAACTCATCAAGAACCAGCTCATAAAGTGCACCACATCCGGTGCCCTTTCCGGCGCGGCAGGCTTCTTTGCGCTGCCCATCACGATTGCGGCTATTCCGGCAAATATCGCAAATGTGCTGTATGTTCAGTTAAGAATGATTGCAGGAGTTGCCGCAATCGGAGGATATGACGTTAGAACCGACCAGGTCCAAACCCTTATATACGCTTGCTTGGCTGGCACTTCGGCAACTGATCTCCTCAAAGAAGCAGGATTAAAAGTCGGCCAAAAAATCGCGATGGGGGCTATCAAGAAAATCCCAGGAGAAGTTCTCGTAAAAATAAATCAGAAGGTGGGATTCCGCCTTATCACAAAGTTCGGGCAAACCGGCATCGTTAACCTGGGAAAACTCGTTCCAATCGTAGGTGCTGTCATCGGAGGAGCATTCGACTTTGGCACTACTAAAGTTATTGCGGATACGGCATATAAATACTTTATCGATGCCTCCACGAACAATATTGTCGAAGACAACAATTTAAGCGCCGAAGCGGAGGCAAATTTGAACATGATGGGCGCCAATACGGAGAATGTCGACGATACGGCAGAAAGCAATCATCCTATCGACGAAAAACGCGAGTAGCCGAAAGCTGGGTATTTACATGCAATAAGCTGCGCTCCGTGATGGCACCTGCACGGTGCGCAGCTTATTGCTCCTCCCCTTCCACGCACCTCAAGAACGAACCAATTGAAAAGCTTTCAACGTCCTCAAAGCAGAGCGACAAGGTTTCGAGATACCATTCAGGAATCTCCCTTCCCCGATATGACATCATTTCGCGCCCTCGACACTCAAACCGATTACCCCGCTCGTCTTCATACCAATCTCCTGTTTTACCGCCACCAATATGCTTGCTGACAATAACAGACGTTATCATTCTCGCGCAGTCCGGGATATGCAAAGTGTCTTTGAATATGATCTTATGGAATACATTCCCATCAACGATTAAGGTTTTGTCGTCCGAAGCGAGATAGTCCTCGTATAGCACGTCCAGAGCAGAGAACCCATCTGCAGCATCCTTTGCATCTCTGCTTCTATTCTGTCTTTCCAAAATCGAATCCGATGCCTGCATATCCGCCTCTTCACTCTTCTTGTTTCCCAATTGCAGCACACAATCCCGCGGACCTTCTCGCCCTATCCCATCCACCGGCGAAAGCTCGTCATCAAAAACTCTGCAGCTTCGCGAGCCGGTGTGCTTTTCGGACACACGATATCGAACCCGTGGAAGCACCCCTCAAACTCACGGAAATCAACCGGTACACCCGCCGCCCGTAAACGCCCCACATACGCAACCGTCTCGTCATGGAACGGCTCGATATCGCCTACATAGGTGCAGCATGGCGGCAGACCCGACAGATTCTTCGCCCGTGCCGGTGCCGCGTATATGGGCACATCCTCTACCCCATACAACTCGCCCAGGTACATGCGCCACGCGCTCTCGTTCGCCTCGCTGTTCCATACGGGCGCATTGTTGTCACGCGACGAGGACGTGGGCCGATCATCAAGCATGGGATACAACGGCATCTGGAAACGCACAGACACGCTCCTCTCGTCGCGCGCCCTTAAACACACGGCGGCGCACAGGTTGCCTCCCGCGCTATCGCCGCCCACGGCAATCGGGCGTGACGATCCGTCCGCATTCGTACAATTGTCTTGCATCCATAAAAGCGTGTTGTAGCAATCGTCAAACGCCGCCGGGTACGGTTCATCAACCGACACGCGATACATCGGCGACACCACCACGCATCCTTCGGCCACGAACCGATCGATGAACATGAAATCTTGAAGCGGCGCGCCTAAGGCGAATCCCCCGCCGTGAATCCACAACACCGCAGGCGCCCCATCTGCTGCGCCGCCCTCGGATTCGAAAACCGACACGGAGAAGCTGCTGCCATCCGCACGGCGAATAGACACACGCTTCGGTCTGGGACTTTTCCCTGGCCATATGCGCATTGCATCCGCCACTTTCATCGCTGCCGCGGCAAGACGCAACATCACCGGCCCGTACGAAACCGGAAATCTGCGAGCCATGCGTCCGAATGAGCGCAGCTCAGGATGAATTCTTTCGTCAGGAATGCGCATCTAGCCCTTTCGCCTTCAACTTCCACCGGCATCAGTTTAGCCCATGCTCCGCATCGAAAGCCAAGATTCCGTCTGCATCCTCACCTCGACGTGCACTTCCTCCCAAAAAGCTCGAGCCTTGCTTTATGAAACGCAACATGCCTTCTGGATAACGCACGATACCAAAGCGAACATCGTTAAAAAGCGGCTCGCTGCAATACCGGACAAATCTCTGCGCAATCGAAGATAATCGTTGCCGACAAATAACTTTTTCGTCGCGTATTTTTCCAACGAAAAATTTTTTCGTTGTATAATCGTCGCGTCAATTCGAGGAGAGGAACTTCTTTATGCGAGAATCCGCAACGTTGGAATTCAAACAAGGGCTTTCTAAAACATATCTTAAAACCGTCAGCGCCTTTGCGAATTACGGCACAGGCACAATAGTCTTTGGTGTGGACGACAGCGGGGCGATCCTTGGAATAGACAATCCCGAGGATGCTTGCTTGAGGATAGAAAATGCCATCAATGACTCCCTTAAACCTGTCCCGCATTTCTCGTTGGAAATCGATGAGGAAAACCGCGTAGTTACGCTTACCGTTCAAGAAGGAGAAGACAAACCTTACCTCTACAACGGTAAAGCCTACAAAAGGGCAGACACGTCCACCGTCGAAGTGAGCAGCATCGAGCGAAATCGCCTCATTCTCGCGGGAGAAAACACAAGTTTTGACGCCTTGAAATCTAAATTCCAGAACTTGACATTCGAGCTTTTCCAAGACACGCTCTCCCATGAGCTGGGGCTAGAGCGCCTCGATAGAAACGCGCTCATTTCCCTCGAACTCATGAATTCTGCGAATGAGTTCAATAATGCTGCTGAACTTCTTGCCGACTTCAATCATTTCCCGGGAGTCGACATCGCACGATTCGGTGAGAGCATCAACATCATTCGCTCAAGGCGCACCTTTGAGCATGTCTCTATCCTCGCTCAGATGGAGCAAACCCTTTCGCTCTTCGACGAGTATTATGCCTTCGAGGAAATCGTCGGCACAAAGCGCATTAAGAAATCTCTGATCCCCCACGAAGCCTTTAGAGAAGCGCTGGCGAACGCCCTGGTCCACCGATGCTGGGACGTAAACGCACATATCAAAATCAGCATGTTCGACGACCGTATTGAAATCATGTCCCCAGGTAGTTTGCCGGACGGAATAACCGAAGAGGAATATCTCGCAGGCGGGCCATCAATCGCACGCAACCCCATTCTCGCAAATGTATTCTTTCGCCTTGGCTATATTGAACGTTTTGGGACGGGTATCCCGCGCATCCTTAAGGAATATGCGAATTACACCGTTTCGCCCACGTTCTCCGTTCGCCCCGCATCCATCACGGTCACGTTGCCTGTCGAAAACAGCATACGCATAACGCCTGACGAAGCGAATGCACTTGGCGTTCTGCACAAAGGGCTCATCATGACGCGTGCGGAAATCTCCGAGGCGTCGGGGATTTCCAAGGATAAAACAATCAGCGTCCTCAATGGCCTCATTGCCAAAGGAATAATCGAGAAAATTGGAGCCGGTAGATCGGTGAAATATACGCGTAATTAGCGATTTGCACCAAATGGACAGCAGGCGAAGTCAAAGGGATCTTATGGAAATCGGAGTCACCATACCGTTGCAGAAATTCCTCCGTTGGAAGCAGCCGCCGTACGGAGAAGACCCGCGCCTGCTTTTCTGTTGGGACATCCACCGCGCCGACGTGAACGGACGAAAGCTGCTCGTGGTGGTCAATGCCGCCAATCGGTTCGCAGGCATCCGTTGCATGACTGGCGCCGACTGGAAGAAGCTTGATGCCATCGTGCCCCAGGTGATTGACCAGGCAATGGAAACCGCCGGGGTTTCTGAGCCCTTGCGCTGCGCGTATCTGGATGCCGCTGGCGTGCCCGTATTCACCAAGACGCACGGCCGTAAACCCGTCGCTGGCCTCAACCGCGTGGTTGACGACATCTGGTTCTGCGTCGAGCGCGACCTAGACCGTGATGCCATGTTCCAGGCAGAGCTCAGCACCATCGCCAACACCAGATTCTGCCACTGTGCCACGCGTGCCGACTACGTAAGGCCCGTCGATGCGTTCGCAGAGGATCTGCGCCAATTGCTGAACCTGGCCAATCTCGATGAGGGCATCTGCTAAGCTCCAAGCCCACTCCGTCTTATTGAGCACCACCAACCAAGGAGCACCATTGGACATCATCACCGCGCTCGCACGCGAGCTTAATCTGCCTGCCGCACGCATCCAAACCGTCATCGACCTGATCGACGGCGGGGCAACCATTCCGTTCATCGCGCGCTACCGCAAGGAGGCGACCGGCGGCATGGATGACGCCACGCTGCGCACGCTCGACGAGCGCCTGACCTACCTGCGCAACTTGGAAACCCGCAAGCAGGAGGTCATCCGCGCCATCGACGAGCAGGGTAAGCTCACGTCCGACCTACGCGCCGCCATCGAGGACGCCACAATCATGCAACGCGTGGAAGACCTCTACAAGCCCTTCAAGAAGAAGCGAGCCACCCGCGCGTCCAAGGCGCGTGACGCGGGCCTTGAACCCCTGGCTAACCTCATCCTTCTGCAATCCACCGCCAAGGGCGACCCGCTTGCCATGGCCTCCCGCTACGTGAACGCCGACGCCGGCTTCGCCACGCCGGAGGCCGCCCTTCAAGGCGCTCAGGACATTGTGGCCGAAACGATCGCCGAAGACCCCGAGAGTACCGCCGACCTGCGCGCATTCACCCGCAAGACCGCCGACCTCGCCGTGGATGCCACCGACGCTTCCGAGAAAACCGTCTACGAGCCCTACTACGACTTCTCAGAGCCCACGCGCCGCATCCCCAACCACCGCGTGCTCGCTATCAACCGCGGCGAGAAGGAGGGCAAGCTGCGCGTGCATGTGCGGGTTGACCAGGACGCCGCCATCGCCCGCCTCTCCCGCCGCATGCCGCGCCGCCACGGCATCTTCGCCGATGCGTTGGATGCGGCCATGGCCGACGGATACAAGCGCCTGATGGCGCCCTCGCTCGAACGCGAGCTGCGCGCCGAGCTCACCCGCCGCGCCCAGGAAGACGCAATCGCCGTGTTCGCCAAAAACACCAAGAGCCTGCTGTTGCAGCGCCCCGTGCGCGGCGCCCGTGTGATCGCGTTGGACCCCGGATACCGCACGGGTTGCAAGGTGGCTGTGCTGGACGAAACCGGCAAGCTGCTGGATTACACCACCGTCTACCCCACCCCGCCGCGCTCCGACACCGCGGGCACCAAACGCACGCTGGCCGCCTTGGTGCGCAAGCACCGCATCAACACCATCGTCATAGGCAACGGCACCGCCAGCCGCGAAACCGAAGAGGTGGTGTCTGACTTCATCGCCGAGAGCGCGCCCGACGTGCGCTACACCATCGTGAACGAAGCCGGTGCCTCGGTGTATTCAGCTTCCAAGCTGGCAAGCGAGGAATACCCCGATCTGGACGTCACCACGCGCGGCGCCATGAGCCTGGGCCGCCGCCTGCAGGACCCGCTTTCTGAGCTGGTGAAAATTCCGCCCGCCTCCATCGGCGTGGGCCAGTACCAGCACGACCTCGACCAGGCCGAGCTGGGCCGGGCGCTTGCCGTGGTGGTGGAAGATGCCGTGAACAGCGTGGGCGTGGACCTCAACACCGCGAGCGCGAGCCTGTTGAGCTACGTATCGGGCATCACGCCCACCGTAGCGCGCAACATCGTGGCCTATCGCGAAGAACACGGACCCTTCGCCAGCCGCGCCCAACTTAAGAAGGTGCCCAAGCTTGGCCCCAAGGCGTTCACCAACTGCGCGGGCTTCCTGCGCATCGCCGGCGGAACCAACCCGCTCGACGCCACCAGCGTGCACCCCGAAAGCTACGATGTGGCGAAACGCCTGCTAGAACGCTTGGGGCTCAAGCCTTCCGTGCTCGCGCAGGGCGGCATCCCCGATATAGCGAAGCGCGTGGGCAACGTGGAGACGATGGCCGCACAGCTGGGATGCGGTGCTCCCACCCTGCGCGACATCATTGCCGAGCTGGAAAAGCCCGGACGCGACCCGCGCGACGACGCACCCGAGGTGGTGTTCAGCCGCTCGGTCAAAAGCCTCGACGACCTGCGCGAAGGCATGGAGCTCACCGGCACCGTGCGCAACGTGGTGGATTTCGGCGCGTTCGTGGATATCGGCGTGAAGCAGGACGGCCTGGTGCATGTGTCCAAGATGGCCGACCGCTTCGTGAAGCACCCCAGTGAGGTGGTGAGCGTGGGCGACACCGTGACCGTATGGATCACTGGCATCGATCGCGACCGCGGCAAAATCTCGCTCTCTATGGTAAAAGGGAGATAGTTGAGAGAAAGGTGGCAAGCATGGCATCCGAGGGAAAAGCGTGCGCATGGAGGACATCGAGAATCCGCTCATGCGCGACATCCGCATCCTGGACAAACTCGTGGACGAACTTGCCAAAGGCCGCCCGATGGAAAAGGTGCTCCGAAGCGCTGATGCGAAGTAGCCCCCTCGACGGCGAAGGCGGCGCGCTACCGTTCCCTATCCTCATCGGCGGCCAAGAGTTCGCGCAGGTCGGCGCGGGGTACCTTGGCTGCCAGCGGCTTACGCAGATAGCACAGCTTGTCCTCGCACTGGGCGCACGTAAGACGCGCATTGGTGCGCTCGTCGAAACGCTCGGGGTGGCGAATGGCGGCAAGCTCCCACCGCACGAGGATGACCAGCGCCATCGCAATCAGCAGCCATGCTTGGCGAAATCGGTGAAATCACACGCCCGGGAGTAATGCCGCGCATCAAGAATCGTTTTGCGCGGAACGCACCAAGCGAGCAAAGGACCTAAGCGCTCACCATACCGCAATGCGCGCCGCCCTCGCAGGACCATTTCGCTCTTGCCGAAAACCCGAGGTCGTGACCTACACTTATTCGATTACAGGGCGCGCCTAGATGTATTTCCGAAAAGTAAGCGGCCGCCCGGAATCGAGGCATCATGAACCGCATTTCCTTGGACGCCAAACGTCACTGCTCCAACAGGCCCAACAGCATGCCAGGCATCTTTCTGGCGATTATGGCGATGACGTTCGCGTTGCTGCCATTGTCGCCGCTCGCCGCTCTTCCGGCGTTTGCGGCACCCGAACCAGACGCCGCAAACTCATCATCCGAAAGCGCCATCGACTCATCCAACGAGAGCGAAACCCCTCCGGCGACCGATGCGTCGTCCTCAGCCGCCGCGCCCCATCTGTCCAAAATCGCCGACCCCGACACTTCAGCGACCTGGAAGAACATGTTCAGCGACCCCGCAAGCGAAGACGGATTCCGCGTGTCCACGCAGGACGTCGGACGCATCTGGGTAGACAAATCGGTCTACGCCACATCCGCCGATGCCCAGGCAGCGGGCATCGTAGACCCAACGCTCGCCGACCCCGATCTTGACTTCCTCGTGGGGCTCTCCGCCATCTCATCCGCCGCCGCCATACGCACCGAACAAACGGCGCCGCACGACGTGGTGTTCGTGATAAGCCTCAATTCGACGCTCGGCTCCTACACCTACAACGGCAAGCCCTATGGCGAATACCTTGCTACCGCCCTCAACGAAGCAATCGGCCGACTCATGGACGAGAATTCCGACGACATGGGGCCCGCTGAGCCCACGCGCATCGCCGTGATCGGCTATTCCATCGACGCCACCGTGCTCATGCAGCTGGACACCTACACACCGAACGATGCGGGCGACTACATCACGTTCTCGAAATCGGTGGGAGGAAAGCCCGGGTTCCACATCGTCGCAACGCCCGACACGTCAGACACGGCAACAGCAGACGGCAAGTTCGGCGGCCACGCATACCTCCAGCGTGCCATCGCACTCGCAGGCGACACACTTTCTGACGCTGGCAGCCAGGCCACGGCCGACAACCCGCGCGCGCCCGAACTCGTGGTGATGGGCACCGAGGTCGCCACGGCAGCCAACGTGAACATCGCAGAGCCGCCCGTCTACAAGGGCGAGGCGCAGGGTGACGGCGGTTTTCTGGGGTCGCTTCCCACCGGGTACAACATCGGATACGGCACCGACGTGGCGCTTGCCACGCTGCTCACGATGCAGTACGAAATCAACCGAGTGAACCAGGCGTACGCGGCATCCGGTGCCTCTCTGAGCCTCTACACAGTGGGCCTTGACGCCCAGGCGATGGGGCAATACGTGCTCCAAACAGCCCAGGAGCAGACGAACGACGAAATCGAAGGCACGGGAGAGGCGCTGGGAACCAACCTGTGCGACAACATCAGCGAGGCGCGCGCCGCCTACGCCCAGGCGGCTGAAGCAGGCGAAGCCTCCGTCACGCTCTCGCTTTATTCCGCCGGCAAAAGCGACCTGCAGGCGCGTGACATCACGTTCCCTAACCCGATGAAAAGCCTGCTCAGCCCTGACAACGATTACGCGTTCCACGGCGCCACCGAATACTTCGCCGCGACGGACGCGGGAGCCCTCCCCGACTCGTTCAACGCCGCGGTCGATCGCATGCTGGACATCGAATACAACTCGCCGGTGAATTTCTCGCCCTCCGCCAGCATCGACCCAGCCGAGCGATTCCATATCCAGGACAACCTGGGCCAGTACATGAACGTGAAGCGCGTAAGCGGCATCGAATTCCAGGGACGCCTCCTGGACGGATCCCTTGCTGCCGCCGCCGTGGCGACAAGCTTCGCAGACCCGTGGGATATCGAGGCATACCACGAGGTCCAATACCTCATGTATTCGCTTAACTCCCGTTACAACCTGGGATGGGGCGCATACAACCTGCTCTACGACGCGTTCACCGACGGACAGATCGCCTATTCGAACAAAACCGATTTTTCGAACTTCGCCGCTTGGTACGTGGACGACGACCACGCCATGGTGCCCAGCGATTCTCAAGGGTACACATTCGCTTCGAAGGCTGAGCTTTCCGCCGTCGAATCGGGCCATTGGCGCGAGAAGGCCGACGACGCCACCCGCACGAAAATCGAGGCAGCGCAATCCGCAGGAGCGACCGCCGTATGCCAGACGTACTTCTACATCGGCAACCTGCAGAACCAATACACCGGCGCCGATGTGCCGCTTTATGACTTCGTGGTCATGGTCGAAACGAATCTGGAAACAGGAAACCAGGAGCTTTTGCTTTCCATTCCTGCACAGAGCATCCCGGCGCTGAAATGTTATATCACGCAGCGCACCGACGGCAGTGTGGCCATGGAGCTGAGCGATGACGCGGCACAGCTTTCCCCCATAAAGCTCGTGTTCGAAGTAGGCCCGCGTGAAGACGCCGCCCAGATTGCGCAACGCGTCATGGCGGGCGAGGAGGTTGCGCCCGATGAAATCAAGGCCGCATTAGGAGACGAAGCGGTCGATGAATCGGGCGAACTGCGTCTCTACGAAGCTGCGTTCAAGGACGGCGGAGCGGAGGGGATAACGCCCGAATCCGTCATGTCGACCATCACGGCAAGCACGAATGGCTACTATTCGTTCCTGCGTGACACGCCGTTATTCCAGCTCAAACCAGGACAGATGGTTGCGGAAGGCGCGCAACCCACGGCCGATCAGCTCGACCCGCTCACATCGGCGCCCCAGGCGAATTCCACCTACTATTACGAGGATGCGTATTTCGAAGCCTCGGGGCTCACGCCTGATTCTTCGGCGCCCGCACACGAATCAACAGCCTACATCCCCTATACGATAGGCGCCAACGCGGACGAGACTTCGCAGTATTTCGCACCTGACGATTCCGGGCAATACTGCGCGCTCGCCCATACGCCGAAGTTCGGTTTGTCGGCGCTCGTGGAGGACTATGCCAAGGACCCCAACGCAACCGAATCCGCCCCGTTTACCAAGCAGCTTTCTTTGAGCGATTACACCGCTTTGGGCAAGCCGCTCCTCCGCGCGCGTCTAGGCAACAACGGCGTCCTGGAACTCGCCTACGCGCCGAAGGATGAGCCCGATGTTCCAGACGACCCCGGCGAGCCTGATAACCCGGACAACCCCGAAGACCCCGGGGACGACAACAACCCCGACGTGCCCGATAATCCAGGAGAACCAGATAATCCGGACACGCCGGACAATCCCAACCAGCCAAGCGACCCTGATCAACCTGATGATCCCGACACGCCCGACAACCCCGAACGGCCCGAAGACCCCGGCAATCAAGAAACGCCGGGAAGCTCCAATCACCCCAACACGAACCCAGGAGACACCGCAGAAACGCCGAACCAAACTCCCAACGGCCCCGGTAACCCCTCCCATGAATCGAACGGCACGGATAACGCCGCATCGAACGACAAAACCATTGCCGCGACGAACGACCTTGCAGCGCCTCTCGTCACATTCTCCGCTATCGTCACACTTGTCACCGGAATAGTCATCGCAATCGCCGCATTCAAGCGCACATCTTCCCGAAAGTAGCCTTCTCTGGACCCGTGAAGCACAAAGGGCCGAGCATCATGCTCGGCCCTCAACATCATGTCGATTTCGAACGCGCCCAACCCTAACGTCCGACATCTCACTGAGCGTGTTCCTCGAGGCGCGCCTCGATTAAATCCAACAACTCCTGTTTGGAATGCACATTGGTCTTGGCATAAATGTGCTTGATATGGGTCTCGATAGTGCTCTTGGAAATCATCATGGCTTCTCGCATATAGGGAACCGACCTGCCCCTACCCAAATACTGCAACACCTCAGCCTCGCGTGCCGAAAGCTTGAATTCCTTGGCTATTTCGTCCATAGCGTCCTGACGCCCGTACGCCGATGTCTCCTCCTGGTCGCCGATGGCAACTCCGTCGACGGCGAATTCGCCTCCGCCCTTAAATTCGTCGAACCTCCCCTGCAAATGCAGGAACAGCGGAAGCATAACCACACAGGCACAAATCAGAAAGAGACAGACAGCAACCACGTCCGCACCAGACCGCGTCGCCCAGACATTCAGCAAACCTCCCAGCAGAAAGCCCAGCTGGACCACCGCCCTAAAGATGCCGAATGTCTCACTTGGCAAGCAGAGCCTGTGCGCAGTGATGCGGGCGAAAATCGCATAGAACAGCACTTCGACGCATAGCGCCGCCGAACAGGCAAGAACCGCCGCGCACATGTTGGAGAGCGGAGTCCTCAACGCGCAAAACGATAAGGAAAACACGATAAGCGGAATCGCCCACTCATAGAGAAACGAGAAATTCATCCTCCTGGTATGGGCAATAGCGAATATGGCGATAGCTCCCGTCAAAATTCCTCCGGCGATATAGAACACGATGAAATCCTGCACTTCCACCGTGAATTGCATCATAGGAAACCCCGTGACCACAAAACCCGTCGCGATGCTGCACGCCATAGAGCAGAGCGCAAGTCGGGAAAGAGGAAGGACAACGCGCGAGAATGGCTCCTTTGGCGTGGGGAACACATATTCCTCTTGTTGAGCGTTTTCACCAAGCAAGAGCATCATGCATGAAACAAGCGGCAGCAGAGCCGACACCACTCCCGATACGGGCGAAGGCAAGAGGTACACCACCAATGCCGCGAGCACGAAGACCGCGAGTGACGAAGGAATGCATGACTCTGCCGTCTCCTGATCGATGCGACAAAATAGCTCACCCCAAGCGACCCATAGCAATGCCGAAGCCAATCCGCCCATCGCGCTGACCGCTAAAAGCAGCGGCCCCGACGGAACGATGAAGAACAGAAGAGTCGCCGCCGAAACAACCGCGGCAGACGCAAAGACAGATTGAGGCTTCAGCGGAATCTCTTTATGTGGACGAAACACAATCGCCAGCAAACCCACCGCCGAAAACAAAAGCGAAGTACGCAGCGTAGTGAAGGCCGCCACAGAATTATCGGCCGAAAAGATGCCATGAGAAAACCAGGAGCAATATACCCAGGCAAGCAGTAGGCCAAGGCCGAAATACCTAATCCTCGCCCTTTCCAGAAACGAATCGAGCGAACGAACCCAAGCAAGCATATTTCCCTCCGACCGCATAACCCCTCTGCAGCGCCATTCTAGTTTGATACATCCCCATAAGCAACTCACGTGAAACAGGGGATGCTTTTGATCTGGCAAAACGAGAATTCACGTGTTAACACGATGGCGCATGCGCGCAAAAAGACGCACAGTAGTGGAGTCGATACCGGTGAGGGCGAAACCCCGCCGGACGACATCCGGGGACTATGCGAAAGACGCGAGGGAGGCGCCTTTCGCAATGAAAGGAGACAAGGATGAGCAAGACCGAACTGACTCGTCGCAACTTCCTCACAGGAGCGCTTGTCGCAGGCGCTGCAGCCACCATGGGATTGGCAGGCTGCTCGCCCTCGACCAGCTCGAGCTCCGAGGAAACGAGCGACGCCCCTGCGGAGGGTACGACCGAAGCAACCGCCGCCACGAGCGACACCCCCGCATGGCTGGGTGAGGCGCCTGCTATCACCGACGAGGACTGCGTCGAAACCGTCGACACCGAGGTGTTGGTGGTTGGCGCCGGATGCTCCGGCTTGGTAGCGGCCAACTTCGCCGCCATGGAAGGCGCCAAAACCCTTCTCATCGAGAAATACGAGGTGGGCACTGGTCTGCGCGGATCCGCCATCGGCGCCGTGGGCTCCAAGAAGCAGAAGGAGGCCGGCGTTGACATCGACCCCCTGGAAATCTGCAACGACCTGGTGCACTATTCGCTGAATAACTCTTCGTTCGACCTGCATCGCCTGTGGGCCGACAATTCCGCCGAAGCTGTTGACTGGTACTGCGACCTGTGCGACGGCGTTGACCAGTGCAAGATCGACCTCGAATGGCTCATGCCGCCCCATGAGACCCGCTACAAGTGCTGGCCTACCGGTCATGGCGCCATGCTCGATAACGGCAAAGCCGGCAAAGATGAGGCAAGCGCCGAGGGTGTGACCTACAAGATTATCGAGGGGAACTTCCTCGCCCAAGACGGCGCCGAGCTCAGGTACCAGACCGGCCTCGAATGCCTGATCAAGGACGGCGACAAGGTGGTGGGCGCCTACGCATCCAACGCCGACGGCGAATACATCCGCATCAACGCTTCCAAGGGTGTCATTGTAGCGACCGGCGGCTACGCTAACAACGCCGACATGTTCATGGCGCTGCAGGCCGATTCCGCCAAGAGCCTGTGCGGGGTGGTTCCTTTCGCCAACTTCAACGCCCAGGGCACGGGCATCAAGGCGTGCCTGTGGGCGGGCGCCGTCAAGGATGTCAACCCCACCTGCATGGTCTTCGACCGCGGCCTCATGCGTCCCGACCAGCTGCCCGGTAGTCCCTTCGACATGGATTTCGCGTACTTCCACATGGCGACGCAGCCCTTCCTCAAGGTGGACATCGAGGGCGAGCGCATCACCAACGAATCCTCGCCGTACGACTTCCTGCCGCACGCGCTGGCGCAGAAGAGCTCTCAGCGCGCCTGGTTCAACATCTGGGATTCCAACTGGCCTGAGGATATCGACCGCTTCCGTACCATTGGCTGCTCGACGCTGATCAAGCGCGAAGGCACCAACCAGATGGACCCCGAAGGCGTGGACGGAACCACAGCAATCATCGACGAGATGGTGGAGAGCGGCCTGATCATCAAAGCCGACACCCTCGAGGAGATTGCCGACGCGTTTGGCATCGATAAGGAGACGTTCCTGAAGACCGTCGAGGATTACAATGCCCTCTATGATGCCCAGGAAGACACCCAGTACGGCAAAGAGGCGTGGCGCCTGTCCGAGCTGCGCAATCCTCCGTACTACGCCTGCAAGCTTTCCGGCATGGTGCTGTGCACGCTCGACGGCATCAAGATCAACACGAAGTTCCAGGCGCTCGACGCCGAGAACCAGCCGATTGAGGGCCTGTATGTCATCGGCAACGACTCGGGCAATTACTACAATGGCACTTACCCGAACCTTGCCGCCGGTCTTAACGCGGGCCGCTGCGTGACCTTCGGCATGCTGTGCGGCAGGCAGGTCGCCAACTTGTAACACGTTCCTTACGAAGCGCATTCGCCCGGCATCCGCGCCGTCGGCGAATCCATACCCTCCCCTCCCTTGAATGGGGCGCCGCGCTGCCGGCGTCCCATTCACGTATACGCCAATTACCGTCCCCTATGCTGCATTTTTGTGCATCCCCACCATTCTGAAACGGCAACGACACGTGCATCATGCACAATGAAGCCCAACAAAAACCGGAGCAAGTCGAATGCGACGGACAATCGTTCCGCCGAAAGGAAAGAGGCTTACATGGGCAGCAAATACCTCATCGTGGTAGACATGCAAAACGACTTCATCGACGGCGCGCTGGGCACGCCCGAGGCGCAGGCCATCGTCGATGCCGTGGTGCGCAAGGTGCAGGACTTTCCCGGGCGCGTGGTGTTCACACTGGACACGCACCAGGCTGACTATCTGCAAACGCAGGAAGGGCGCAACCTGCCGGTGGAGCACTGCATAGAGGGAACGCACGGGTGGCAACTCGCCGAAGCGCTTGAGAGCATCCGCGCCGAACACGACCTGCCCGCCTACCGCAAGGTCACGTTCTGCTCGGTGGAGCTCGCGCAGGATCTGGCACGCGAGAACGCACAGGAACCCATCGAGAGCATCGAGCTCGTGGGGCTGTGCACCGACATCTGCGTGGTGTCCAATGCGCTTATGCTCAAGGGCTTCATGCCCGAGGTTCCCATCAGCGTGGACGCGCGCTGCTGCGCCGGTGTGACGCCCGAGGCGCACGAGGCCGCCCTCGCCACCATGGCAAGCTGCCAGATCGCAGTGGAGCGCTAGACCCCTGCGCCAACCTCGCACCCGCCCGGAGCGCCTAAACCCTGCACTCCCCGCCATCGCCCCGCTTGCCGCCATCACGCTCCCCCGCTAAGATTGCCCCAGTTAATCGAAACAGATGGAGGCACGCATGAAGGCGCTGGTACATGACGGATACGGCAACATCTCGCTGCAGGAGCGGCCGATGCCGCACATCGAGGAAGCGGCCGATGCCATCGTGCGCGTAACGCGCTCTACTATCTGCACGAGCGACCTGCACATCATGCGCGGCGCCGTGCCCCGCGCGCTTCCCGACACCGTTCTGGGGCACGAGTTCGTAGGCATCATCGAGGAGGTCGGAGGCGACGTGGCAGGTCTTGCCCCCGGCGATCGCGTGGCCGTGAACTGTGAGACGTTTTGCGGCACGTGCTATTTCTGCAAGCACGGTTGGGTGAACAACTGTGTGCACGGCGGCTGGGAGTTGGGATGTCGCATCGACGGCTGCCAGGCCGAGTTCGTGCGCGTGCCTTTTGCCGCTAGCGCTTGCACGCCTATCCCCGATTCCGTGAGCGACGAGGACGCGCTCTTTTTGGGCGATATCCTCGCTACCGGTTGGTGGAGTGCAAAAATCGCCGAAATCGAACCGGGCGGCACGGTTGCCGTCATTGGCGGAGGACCCGTGGGCATCGCCACCATGATGTGCGCACGCCTCTACGATCCAGGCTGCATCATCCTCATCGAACGCGACCCGGCACGCGCAGAGCTTGCCAATAAGCTGCGCCTCGCCGATCGCCTCATCAACGGCGACGCGCCCCTCGACACCATCGAGCTGGCGGTTCAGGCCCTCACGCGCCACGGCGGCGCTGATGCCGTGATTGAGGCGGCAGGCGGGAGCACCACATTCGAGATGGCGTGGCGCATCGCACGTCCCAACGCCGTCGTGGTGGTTTCCGCCATGTACGAGCAAGACCAGATTCTGCCCCTGCCCCGCATGTACGGCAAGAACCTCACGTTCAAGACCGGCGGCGTGGATGCAAGCGGGCTAGACGAAGTGATGGCGCTCATCGAGGCGGGCAAGCTCGACACAGGCTGCCTCATTTCGAAGCGCTACCCGCTCAACGACATCCTCGAGGCGTACCGCGCGTTTGAGGCGCACGAGGACGATTGCCTCAAGGCGGTCATCACGCCCTGGGAGGATCGATGAGCAACGAGACTGCGATTCTGCAAAGTGAATCTGCCTGCAGCGGGCACGTGCAGGAGGGGCTGACCTTCTCCGAAAGCGCGCCCGCCGCAGCCCTCCCGGACGGCCTTGATCTGCTCGAAACTGATGCCGGCCTGACGCTTGCGGGCGACGGCATGACGCTGCGCGCCGATTTCAGCGAGATGATTCCCCGCATCAAGCAAGGTCGCCTTCAGCAGGAGCTTCTGGTGCGCGCCGCCAAGATAAAGGGAGCAGAAGAGCCTTTGGCGGTGGACGCTACCGCTGGATTCGGCCAGGATTCGCTGCTGCTTGCCGCCGCAGGGTTCCGTGTGCTGCTGTTCGAACGCAACCCCGTCATCGCGGCGCTTTTGCGCGATGCCCTGCGCCGAGCGGCGTCCGTCCCCGAGCTCGCCGACGCCATCGCGCGCATGTGTTTTATCGAGGGCGACAGCGTGGCTGCGCTCAATGGCATGGGTTCGGTCGATGACGGCGCGCACGCCGGCGGCGCGTTGCGGCAGCCTGACGTGGTATACCTGGATCCGATGTTTCCCGCGCGCACAAAAAGCGCCGCAGTCAAAAAGAAATTTCAGCTGCTCCACCACTTGGAGCAGCCCTGCGAGGACCCTGACGCGATGCTGCATGCCGCGCTTGCCGCGAAGCCTCGCAAAATCGTGGTGAAACGCCCGCCCAAGGGCCCCTATCTGGCGAACGTGAAGCCCAGCTATTCGCTTGCGGGCAAAGCGGTGCGCTATGACGTCATCGTTCCGCCGCGGGGCTAACGCCGCCCGTGCGTCGGCGACAACGGTTGCCGTCGATGGGTCCAAACCCGGCCGGCCATGCTGCGCTGCATTCTTGCGTCTACTGCGGCTTCGACGTCAGATGCCAGCCGCCGCAGTAACGGCACTTGTAGCTACGCAGACCACGCGTCCCGTGCTCGGCGCACAAACGGATGGCCTCTTCTGCATCGGCATGACTCGAATAGCGGTTCTTTGACGCACATGCCTTCTCGTAGAGCGCCTCGTCGTGCTCCATCGCCTGCTGCTCGCTCCGCTCTTCTTCGCGTGCGAAAATGTCATCCAAGCCGCCAAGACCGCCCTCGCCCAGCTGCGACTTAAACGCAGCAACCTTCTTCATATTCGCCGAAGGCTTCCTGCTCTTGCCCATAACGCCTCCATCCGCCTGCACCGTGCACCGAAGCCGCAACGCCCAACGGCACCGGAATTACCCCGATGGCTCCGCTCTTTCTCACGAAGAATTGTATCGCACTTGCCCTGGCAGGTTTCTGCTGTCGCCGCATCAGAAAAGCTCGAACGTTCACGCAGCAAGATACGCCATTCGAAATCGACGGCGTATGAGCAATTACGACTCCCACCGCCAATCGGCTTTACACTCGTTGGCCGCCTCTTCGAAGTTGCGCTTGACGATACCCAAATCAACCGAATTCCAACCGCCCGTTTTGGTAGCCTCGGCCTTGACCGTTCTGCCGCCGGCTCGCAGCGTGATGCGGAAGTTTTGATTGTTCATGGCGGTGGGCGCGAGCTGCGCGGCTTCCATGGCGGCACCAAACCATGCAGGAGCCGGTGCGCTCTCTATAACGCTCAGTTCTGAGACGGATTTCGTCTTGCGCGGCTTCCCCTGAGTTTTGCCGTAGCCAATCGCCATCCCCAGACGCACCTTCTTGCCATCCGTAAGTTTCGCTTTGGATTTCTTGCGCGCCATGATGGCGACCCAACAGGTGTTGAGCCCCATCTCCTGCGCCGCAAGTGCGATACGCTGCCCCCAGTAACCAATGGCCTCGTCCGCCTCCGACCCCTTCGCCAGAAATGCAATGTGGGTGCTCGCTCCGCGAACGATCCCAAAACGAGCAACGATGTTGAACGCCTCGGGATTGTCGGTCACCAACTGAATATCCAACCCACTGCAAACCGCCACGTCGGCCACCAGGTTCTTGAGCATATACAATTTATTGCCCTCAATCGGCGTGTCCTCGTAATCGCGCACCGAATGACGCGCGCGAATAGTGTCCATGACGCCCATATTGTCCTCCCATCGAAATTGCAGGATTGCCCTTTCCGCTTAACTACTTTACGCATGGCACACGACGGAAACAACCGGACGTTGCGATAGAATGGGCGTTTGTCATCGAGTCGTTATCAGATGGGGGTACCCCATGAACATAGCCGTGTACTGCGGGTCGAGCTCCGCTAAGAACCCGCATTTCACCGAATGCGCCCGTGAACTGGGCGAATGGATTGCTCGCAATGGCCATACACTGGTCTATGGCGGCAGCTCCATCGGGCTGATGGGCGTGGTTTCGCGCGCTGCGCTGGACGCAGGCGGCAAGGTGTACGGCGTGGAACCACGCTTCTTCATCGAAGCCGGCGTGGCGCAGCATGACCTCACGCACCTCTACGTGACCGACGATATGACGCAGCGCAAGGCGAAGATGATTGAGCTCGCCGATACGTTCGTCGCCATTCCGGGTGGTGTGGGCACTCTGGAGGAGATTTCGGAAATCTTTTCGCGCATCAGGCTGGGGCTTGGACCGGACGAATGCTTCCTCATGAACATCGACGGCTTCTACAACCCGCTGCGTGACCTGCTTCGGAGCATGTTTGACCAGGGATTTCTCTCGCAGGTCGATATCGACCGCATCCACTTCCCGGAAAGCGTGGAAGAGTTCGCCGGCATGCTGGACGAGTCGCAGAAGAACCCCGCCCAACACCTTGCCACCGCACCGGAAATGATCGCGCAGTAGCCCCGGAAGCAGAAGCGCAATGTCGTGCCCCTCCCCAACATATCGAATTCTTAACCGTGGCGACGGGTCGCCGTCAATCATCTACGTAGTCGACTCGGTGGAGCATCCGTTTGATATTGCCTCGATAGCAGAAGGCCTTTCTTCAGCAGTGGCTTCCATTCCAATCGCCAACTGGAATGATACGCTCACGCCATGGCCAGCGCCGGTATTTTACGACGATGAGCCTTGGTTCGGCGGGCATGGGAGCGAGACGCTTGAGGAACTGACCTGTCGCACGATCCCCGCCATCGAAGCAGGGCTGGGCATCGCTCCCGACGTCGAAAGCCCTCATTCGCCCCTCCCCCGCAAAGGAAGCAGAACAATCAAGCGTGCCATCTGCGGATATTCGCTGGGAGGCCTGTTCGCGCTTTACGCATTCGTAAACGACACTCGTTTCGATGCGTGCGCAAGCATTTCGGGTTCGCTGTGGTATCAAGGCTGGATGGACTATATCCGCGAAAAAACGGGGTGCGCGCCCTCCAAACCTGCCGACGTCAATCGATTCGATGGACACGAGAGATACGCGTTTCTCTCCGTCGGCAAAAAGGAATGCAAGTCAGGCTTGCCTCTATTCCGTTGCGTCGAAGACAACATGCACGCGAGCGCCGACCTGCTCCGCGACGCCGGTTGCCAAGTGGACACGGTAGTCGGTCCCGGCAACCACATGCAACACATTCCCGAGCGCTTCAAAGCAGCGCTTGGAGCATTAGACGCATTCCTTACGGATTCGTAACTCATTCATCCTCGGCTTTAAATGATTCTATGCAACACACGATAGACCCATTATTGGGACAAGCGGCACAACGCAATCTGCCACAATCCACAGCAGCAACCCCAACCACGACACAAGGAGGAATCTTTCATGGGCTGCCTGCTGAACCTGATACTTGCTCCGTTCACGATGCTTGCCGTGATATGCGGTCTTAACAAATAGCAAAAGCCGCCGTACACCGCCCGCAGTTCATCGCCCATTGAACCCCTGGCATTCTTGCTCTACCATGGCGTGATGCCATTACCCCGCGCCCTCGCTGTAGCGGTCTAGGGCGCGGAATGTATGTGAGCCGTGCGCAACCCATCGCTCGCATGTGAACAAGCACTACGCCATCAAGGGAGGTGACCCGCCGTGTCGCGCATTGACTTCGACGCTATTCCGGCGTCTACATATAAGCTGCTCCTCATCATCGTGACCGCCATTTGGGGATCCACCTTCATTATGATGAAAGACGTCGTAGGCTCCATTGAACCTGCGTGGCTGATAGGCATTCGCTTTTTCTCGGCTGGAGTCATCCTGCTCATCGCGCTGCGCAAGCACGTGGCGCGCTTCATCTCGCGCAAGGTGGTGAGCATGGGCGTGCTACTGGGAATCTTCGATTTCACGGCCTTTCTTTTTCAGACCATTGGCCTCCAGCATACCACGCCCGGCATCAATGCGTTCCTCACCGCCACGTACTGCGTAATCGTGCCGTTCATCTGGTGGATTGTCGCGCGCCGCCGCCCCACGCTCATCAACGTGACCACAGCCCTGTTCGCCCTCGTGGGCATCTGGCTGGTCTCGGTGAGCAGCTCCGATTCTGGGCTGACGTTGGGCATCGGAGAAGGGCTCACGCTGATCGGCGCCGTGATGTTCGCCGTGCACATCGTGTTCGTGTCCAAGTTCTCGCAGCTCGGCGACGTACTCACGCTCACCGTGCTCCAATTTCTCACCGAAGGCGCCTGCGGCCTTCTGGTGGGCGCCGCGTTCGAAACCGCGCCGACGCTTGCCGCGTTCACGCCCAGCGTTGTGGCCCAGCTCGTGTTTCTCGTACTCTTCGCCAGCATCTTCTGCTTCGGCACACAGAACATCGCCCTGGCGCACGTGCCGCCTGCTCAAGCATCGCTATTCTTGAGCCTCGAATCGGTATTCGGCGTCATCTTTAGCGTCGCGCTCTACGGCGAGGTTCTTACCGCACGCCTCATCATCGGCTTCGTCGTCATCTTCATCGCCATCGCAGCAAATGAAACGCTGCCCCAGATGGGCGACAGATTCCTTAAGAAGAAGCAACGAAGCTCGACAAAATGAGAGCCCGACTCTTCCCCAACGCCCCACGCCACCGTTCCGCTCGCCAATCCTCCATGCCTCACCGCGCTTGATGGCCGAGGGGAAACATGCCATCCAATTTCTGCAGCTCGCAGCAACACAATGCAGCCACCATGCCTGCCTTTGAGCTCTTAGCGCGCCGCCATGGGAGACGCGGCACGGTATCGGATAGACATTGCGCGTATTTCGACCACAATGGAAAACATAATCGTTGCGCCGGGCGCCCCGCCGCGAGCCCGACATTCTGCCACAGTCTATTCTGGCCGGCTTCGTGCTGAAACACTCCTTATATGTACCTTTTGGCTAACCTAATGCTGAAAAACGCTTTAAATGCACTCCGCCTGAAGGCGTTCCACTCGGAAATTGCGTGGCATAGCAACAATGATCAGGCGTTTTCGCATTCCTGCAAGCGTGCGAAAACGTCAGGCAGGCTTTACAAGGGAAACGTCGTGCGCATATAAGGCGTTTCTCAACAACGGCAGGCCCGATTCATGCATATAAGGCTTTTTCAAGCACAGAGGGGCGTGACCCATCATCGCCAGATCCAAAAGGCAAGCAAATGGCCAAACAAAAAGCGGAGCCCGAAGGCCCCGCTGAAAAACGCGATCTTTTACGCACCAACACAAACGAAACGCCCGCAGGGCCAGACCGCTTGCCTGCCCAGCACTCCGCTACATCCCCAGCTCTTTGACCTTTGCCATGGCCTCGGCCTTGGGGGTCTTCCAGTCCTCGGAGTCGTCGCCGCGAGCCTCCATGTTCTCCTCGACGCCGTCCGCAGCGTTCAGGCGCTTGAAGTAGTCGCGCGCCTCCTTGGCCACCACGCCCGACAGCGCGAACAGCGCAATCATATTGGGCACGGCCATGCACGCGTTGAAGATGTCGGCGATGGTCCACACGGCCGAAACGGTCATGTAAGGGCCGATGAAGATGCACAGGATGTACAGCCAGCGATACGCCTTCACGCCCCGCTTGCTGCGGTTGCTGAAGTACTCGAGGCAGCGCTCGCCGTAATAGCTCCAACCCAAGATGGTGGTGAAGCCGAACAGCGCCAGGCACACCATGAGCACGAACGACACGACTTCGCCCGGCAAGAACGGCAGACCCGCCTGGAACGCCGCCGTGGTAACGGCCGCGCCTTCAAGACCGATCTCATACGTGTCGGTAAGCACAAGCGCCAAGCCGGTCATCGAGCAGATGATCATGGAGTCGATGAACGTCTGCGTCATGGACACCAGGCCCTGACGCGCGGGCTCTTTGGTCTGAGCGGCAGCCGCCGCGATAGGAGCAGAACCCAGACCGGCCTCGTTAGCGAAGATGCCGCGCGCCAGGCCCATCTGCATGGCGATCAGGATGGCGCCCAGCATGCCGCCGCCGAATGCCTGCAGGCCAAACGCGCTGCTCACGATGGTCACGATAGCGGCAGGAATCTTATCGATGTTGTAGATGATCAGCGCGAACGAGAACACCAAAAACACCACGACCATAGCGGGGACCACGCGCTCGGACACCGTGGCGATGCGCTTCACACCGCCGATGATAACCAGCCCCGCGCAGATGGCGACAATCAGGCCGCCGATGATGGTCGCGACGGAAACCTGCACTCCGATCAGCGGAACAGTGACCAGGTAGGCGTTGTTGGGGTCGAAGAACCCGTTCACGGCGCTGGAGATGGAGTTGACCTGCGTGAACGTACCGATGCCAAACAGACCAACGCACATGCCGAAGAACGCGAACACCTTGGCGAGCCACTTCCACTTCTGGCCCATGCCGTTCTCAATGTAATAGAACGGACCGCCCAGCACGTGGCCCGCGTCATCCATGGTGCGGTACTTCACGGCAAGCAGGCCCTCGGAGAACTTGGTGGCCATGCCGAACAGCGCCGCCATCCACATCCAGAACAGCGCGCCCGGGCCGCCGGTCACCACGGCGGTGGCGATGCCCACGATGTTACCCGTGCCCACCGTGGCGGACATGGCGGTACACATGGCCTGGAAGCTGGAGATCTCGCCGCGGCCGTCCTTCTCGTTGCTGAACGTGTACTTCAGCGCTTTGGGAAGCCACTTGAACTGCAGGCCGCGCAGACGGATGGTGAGGAAGATACCGCCCACAAGAATCAGGGCGATGAGGGGCGGACCCCAGATAAGGCTGTCGATGGTGGTGAGCAGCTGATTGAAAGCGTCCAAGATGATCCTCCTTCTTAGCTTCAGACGTTTCCTTTGAGCTGCGTATCCTGCGCATCCGGCAACGCATACGCGTCACATGGAATTTGCAGGCGTTCTGAAGTTTTCCAGAAGGAAGAAGTGCGCGACGCCTAAGTAGGAGGCGTCTTGCTCTGTCCTTTGGCCTGAGAGTTTCGATGCGAATCTCGCATCTTGCCCCTTCGGCACCCGGCTTGCCCGGGATTCTCCAGAGGCCCCATCCACATCCAGTCTTGCCTTGCGCAATCCAGGACGCTTCAACGGGGAAACGCAAATATGTGGTCGATATTGTAAATGCCGAAAAGCGTTTGTCAAGACACGCTTTAGCGTGAAAAAGCGAATGGCGAAAATCCAAGGCATCACAGCAATCAGTAACAAAAGACGCGCCGCACTGACACCCCCTATCATTTACGTCGCCCCCCGTTAACGCCCCTGGCATGCAAAAGCTCCCGGCGATGAGCGCGCGCCGGGAGTCCAAAGGAGGTTTGCCATCAGGCGAGCCCCGAGCGTACGGCGACGCTCGGCGGCTCCGCGATGATTACATGCACGTATAGCCGCCGTCGACGGGAACCATGATGCCCGTGACGTAGGAAGAAGCGGGCGATGCCAGGAACAGGACCGCGGTATCCAGCTCGCCCTCGTTGCCGTAGCGCTCAGCGGGAATCATGGTGCGGGCGTTGGCCTGGAAGAACTCGCTGTCCAGCGTCTCCTTGGTGAGCGGCGTGTAGAAATAGCCGGGGCAGATGGCATTGACGTTGATGCCCTTGACCGTCCACTCGGCGGCAAGCGCGCGGGTGAGGTTGACCACGCCGCCCTTGGCCGCATGGTACGGCGAGGAGCCCGCCACCTTGTTGCCCACCAGACCATACATGGAGGCGATGTTGATGATGCGACCGTAGCCGGCAGGAATCATGGCCTTCTTGGCAACCGCGCGGGCCACCTTGAACGTGCCAAACAGGTCGATGTCCATCTCGTGGCTGAACTGCTCGTCGGTGATGTCTTCGGCGGGAGCGACGGCACCCGTGCCGGCGTTGTTGATCAGGATGTCGATGCGGCCGAACTTGTCCATGACTTTATCGACCATATCCTCCACCATCTGGGTATCGGTCACGTCGCAGCGCACGGCGAACGTCGGAACGCCGAATTCCTGGGCGATCTCGGCAGCTACCGCATCGATCTTCTCCTGACGGCGCGCGATGGGAACGATCGTGGCGCCCTGGCTTGCCAGCGCCTTTGCCATCTGCACGCCCAAACCGCCCGAGCACCCCGTGACGATGGCGACCTGCCCGCTCAAATCGAAGTAGTTCTTCATGCGATACGCTCCTCACTCTTCATAACGACATGCGCGACGCTGCCGCGCGCGCCTATCACCTATAGCGGCGAGCGCATCCCGAACGCGCGCTCGTCTTGCTACCTGCAAATTGGCAAGGCGGTCCACCTCGCCCGATTGCGACTCGGATATCCTTTGCTATATAAAAGGTAGCAAATACCAAAGCGTCGCGCATGCCCTGTTAGATGAACGGGCGATATAGGCTGTTATCAGGCATTTTATGTTTCCGCAATGTTTCACGCCTCCGGCGAACGGCAAACAGAGCGCCCCGTTGTCCTCCATGGCCCTCATGTCACACGCTCAAACCATCCCCGTGCGCATATGCACAGAGCTGACTTCGTCCCATGGCCAAGGTTGAACGTTACCGCCTTTGAAACTGCCCGATTTCTCCTCCTCCTCAGACCCCGCATGTTCTACCATGGATGGCAACAAAGGCTGGCGCGCTTCGCACCCTACGTCGCGCCGGCACCCCGACGACAGATGGGAGGCCCTATGGCTAACATCAAGGAAACCTACGTCGACTACCTGGGCTTTAAGACCTACTGCAAGATTTTTGAGCCCGAAAACCCCGATCCCGCCAAAAAGCCGCTGCTGGTGCTGCACGGCGGCCCGGGCGATTGCCACAACTACCTGCTCACCTATGGCGAGCTGGCCGACCGCGTGGGGCGCCGCGTCATCTTCTACGACCAGATCGGCTGCGGCAAATCCATGATTCCTCACCAGGAAGACGATTTCTACACCTACGACCTCTGGGTGAACGAGTTCTACACCGTGCGGGAGGCACTGGGGCTTGATGACATCCACCTGTTCGGCAATTCGTGGGGCGGCATGCTGGGCATGCTCTGCATGATGAAGGACGACACGGGCGTGAACTCGTTCGTCATCAACAGCTCGCCCGTGCGCATCCAGACCTGGCTGGACGAAGCGAACCGCCTGCTCAAATACATGCCGCAGGACATGCAGGACGCGCTGGCCGAGGCAGAGCGCACCGGCAACTACGATACGCCCGAGGCCAAGGCCGCGGCTGACGAGTATTACAAGCGCCACGTGGTGGGCTTCTCCGAGAACGACCCGAATTACCCGCAGATGGTGAAGGAGTCGTGCGCCGGCGTGGGCGAATGCTACATGATCATGCAGGGCGCAAGCGAGTTCGTGGTCACCGGCAAGATGCGCGACTGGGACATCCGCGAAGGCGTGAAGAGCATCAAGATTCCCTGCATGGCGCTCTCCGGCACCGACGACGAGGGCACGCCCTACACCATCAAGGAAGGCGTGGACCTGATTCCCGACTGCGAGTGGACGCTCATCCAGGGCGCCCCGCACATCGCCAACGCCACGCACCCCGAGGAATGCCTGCAGGCAGTTGAAGGTTTCATCAGCCGCTTCGACTAGGCCAGGAGAACAAGTGCGGTCATAAGGCTTCATGCCGCTGAGCAAACGGGCGCTTGCCGTCGCAAAACGCGAAACGGCAAGCGCCCGTTCTCTTGCGTGCCTGTTTTGTCCCATAAGCCACTTTCGCGCCGCATCGCGATGCCGAGCCCATCGCCGCGGCATACAAAAACTCCCCGGTCCGAATGCTTACGCATCCAGAGCCGGGGAGCAAAGCGCGTGCAAACCGGCGTTTGCACGGCACGCCTACAGAACTAGATCTCCCAGGTGGCACCCATCAGCTTGGCGAACTCGCGGCAGATGGCAGTGTCGGCCGGCCATGCGGGAGCGGTGACCAGGTTGCGATCGACCACGGCCTCATCCATGCCCACCTCAACATAGGTGCCGCCCGCGTTGGTCACATCGGGGCCGACGGCGGGATAGGCGGTTGCCTTGTAGCCTTCGAGCACACCGGCAGCGGCCAGGACCTGCGGGCCGTGGCAGATGGCGGCGACGGGCTTGCCGGCGGCGAAGAACTCGCGGGTGATCTCGAGAACGCGGGGGTTCAGGCGAATGTACTCGGGGGCACGACCGCCCGTGATGAACAGGCCCTCGTAATCCTCAGTCTTCACCGCGTCGAAATCGGCGGTCAGCGCGAAGTTATGGCCGCGCAGCTCGGTGTAGGTCTGCTCGCCGAGGAAGTCATGGACGGCGGTGGCCACGGTCTCGCCAGCCTTCTTGTCGGGGCACACGGCGTCCACCTGATAGCCCAGCATAGACAGTGCCTGGAACGGGACCATGGTCTCGTAATCCTCGGTGAAATCGCCGCAGAACAGAAGAACCTTCTTGGACATATGCAACTCCTATCTTCGTCGCTTGTCCCAAGGCAAACGCCTCAGGTGTTTACCAAATTCTATCAGCGCCGCGCCCGAACCGCCGCTCGCCGCCGCCCACGTGCCGCATCCGGCGGCAGAAGGCGACAGGGACCCCGTCAGTCGTCAGGCCACGGCGCCCGCTATGCCAGCGCCCATGTAGCGGGCGTGACGATACTGCGCGACTCCTTAGCGGCACACCTTGCCAGGATTCAGGATGCCCTTGGGATCGAACACGCGCTTGATGCCGTCCATGAGCGCGATGGCGGTATCGCCCGCCGACTCGCGCAGATAACGCTTCTTGGCGTACCCGATTCCGTGTTCGCCCGATACCTGGCCGCCGAGCTCGGCGCACTTGGCATAGGCTGCATCCATGATCTTCTCCGTGCGCGCAAGGAAATCGTCGCGATCGACATCGTTGCCCACGCAGTAGATATGCAGGTTGCCGTCGCCCGCATGGCCGAACGAGCGGATGCGCACGCCGTTTTCCTCCCCTCGGTCATGCACGAATTCCAAGAACTCGGCGATGCTGTCCACAGGCACCACCACGTCCATCTCGTCGCACAGGTCGGCCTCGGACTCTATGACAGTCAGAAACGCGCTGCGAGCGGCCCACACGGCATCCTTCTCAGAGGGCGTGTCCACCACCAGCACGTCGAAGGCACCCGCCTCGTCGGCCACGCCCGCCAGAATCTCGGCGCGCTGGAAGATTTCATCTTCATCGTTACCGTCGAGCGTAACCAGGATATAGGCACCCGCCTCCTGGCCCTGCACCACCGTAGGAAACACGTGGTTGCCGGTGAAATCGGCCGAAGAATCCACGATGTCGCGCTCCATGAACTCAATCGACTGCGGGCTCAGACCGGCCAGCTTGATGGACGGCACCGAGCTGATGGCCGTCTTGATATCGGCGAAGGGAAGAATGAACGAGGTATCGGCCTGCGGATCGGGGATCAGTTTGAGGGTGAGTTCGCAGATGATGCCAAGCGTGCCCTCGGAGCCGATCATCAGATGCAGCAGACTGTAGCCGGAGCTCGTCTTGGTGACGGCGGGGCCGAGCTCGAGCACCTCGCCGCTGGGAAGCACCACGGTCATGGCCAGCACGTAATCGCGCGTAGTGCCGTACTTCACGGCACGCATGCCGCCGGCGTTGGTGCTCACGTTGCCGCCCACCGAAGCGGTCTTCTCGCCGGGATCGGGCGGATACATGAAACCGTGTTTTGTAGCGTCTTCCGCCAGATCGCACAGGCGCACGCCGGGCTGCACGCGCACGGTAAAGTTGCGCTCGTCGTATTCGAGAATCTTATCCATGCGCATGGTGCACAACACCAGGCCGCCATCCCGTGCGACGCACCCGCCTACCAGGCCCGTTCCGGCGCCGCGCACCGTGACGGGGATGCAGTTATCGTTGCACAGCTTCATGATGGCCGCGACCTCTTCGGTGGAGGCGGGCAGGCACACCGCGTCGGGCGTATGCGTGCCGTAGATGGGCATCTCATCGCGCGTGTAATCCTCGCCGATGTTCTCGCCGGTAAGGCAATTGTCCTCGCCGACGATGGCGATAAGCTGCTCGATCAGCTCGGGTGTCAGTTCGCGAAATTCAAACATGGGAATCTCCTGGCGAATCAGTTTGGACATACAGGCTTATAGTACGCCAGCGACGCAAAACCCCATGCCGCTCGCCGGTCAAATTCGGCCGATGGCATGATGGGGAAGCGAAATGCCGCAGCCGTTTGCCGGTTCTTGCGCCGGTTCTTAAAAGCATCCGGCTAATACCATGCAGAAAATCCTGGAAACGACTTTCACGCGGAAAACCTGAAGCGGGTTTTGCTTTCGCCCGCTAGAACAAGCAGCGCTCAATCACGTCTTTGCCGCGAAGCGTTTCCACCCATTCCTTGGGAATGCCTTCCATGCCGTACACGATTCCCGCCAAAGCCCCTGCGACGCATGCCGTGGTGTCAGTGTCGCTTCCAAGGTTCACCGCCGCAAGCACGCATTCGGCGTAGCTCTCAGTGTTAGCAAGACACCAGAGCGATGCCCCCAACGTATGGAGCACGTAACCGCTCGATTCAACATCCTCACGCTTCCATGCGTAGACATCGGAAAGATTCGCCAGCAGAGGATCGGCCTCATCGACGAATGCGTCATAGATCGCATCCGTCGCCTCTTTGCGCGCCATCAGGTCGCGGGCGATGCGCACGAATACGACGCACGAACGCTTCGAGAGAGCATGGGCATGCGTGATGGCGGAAACGCCTTCGATATCCTCGTCGGACGCACGCGCGAACGCCAGCGGGATGATGCGCATGAGCGACCCGTTGCCGTTGGAGCGCTCGCCCTTGCACCCCTCCCCCTCGGCAAGCGCCGTGGACACGGTATTTCCCACATCGAACACCACGCCGTCCGGCGTGTAGCTGCCCCGATAGAGCCAATCTCCGAATCGCTTGCGCATATCATCGCAGTCTATGCCGCCGCGTTTCGCGCGAATGCTGTCGCAGGTGGCAAGCAGCATCGACGTATCGTCAGAAAACGTGCCTGCCGGCCTATTGTGCGAGCCGTGCCCCACCATGTCGACGCACTCGAAGGTATCACGCACCCGGAATTCAAAGGGCACGCCCAGTGCATCGCCGACGGCAGCGCCGTATACGGCAGCACGAAGATTGGACTTCGATGCGGGATTCGAACGATTCATAAGCGCACCTTTCAAAAGAGCCGTACTGAATCAACCTATGCTTGCTTGCCCATGATACTCCGGGATTTTTTCTTGCATGTCCCAGAAACAGCCCATGGCAGATGGACGATGCCGATAGTATCGTACGCAAGTTCGCAAATCATTCAAGAAACCGGCCGACACGCCATGCCCGGGCGCCTCGGACGCAGCAAGGAGCCTCCATGAGCCAAGAGCAAACCTCCACCTCGAAGAGCGCGGCGCTTGCCGGCATCGAAGGCGAATGGATAGCGGATATCCTGCGCGTCTGGGACGAAGAGAACCGCGCGTGGAACATTCACGCGCCCATCACCATCCGTATGGAATCCGCCGATTTTATCGTGGGCATCGACGACGACGGGCAGCTTGGCTGGGCTGCAAGCGCACCGCAAGCGAACGATGAAGCCTCTCAGCATGAAGTGCGCCGCGAAGCGCCGCTCTCCCTCTATGCGGCAGACGAGGGCAAGAGATTCGTGACGCATGAGTTCATCAGGTTTCCCGCGCTGTCCGAAGCGGTTGGTTCACAGGTCGACAAGGCTACGGCAAATCCAGAGCCCAGCATTTCAGGTCCCAGCACGCCAATGGCGAAGAGTCAATCTCTTGAACTGACACTCGACACGAAGGCCATTCTGAAAGTAAGCATCCTCGACGACGGCTCGCTCGTGGCGCGGCTTGCCCCGCAATGCACCTTGCCCGCCCCTCAAGATCCGCCGGAAGCGCCGTTCCTCACAGCTGGTCGATAAGCTTCTGAAGATACGCGCGGTATTCGTCGACCAGCCCCTGCGGTTCGGCTATCTTCACGGTGCCGCCTAAACCGGCGACCCACCCGAAGAACTGCTCGCTTTTGCGCACGATCACGAACGCCTGGACGCGGCCCGTCTGCGCATCGACAGGCCCCATCTGCACGGCGTCGCCGAAGCGATCGAACACGATATCCGCCTTGTCCGCCGCCACATCCAGCGCCACATTCACCGCATCGCCGCCGAAGCGCCCGAAGTTCTGGTACTCGGCATCGTCGAACGCGTGGCGCGTGATGCGCTCGTTGCGCGTCGCCGGCTCGTCGGTCACCTTGATCCGATGCATGCGGTCTATGCGATAGTCGGCGAACCCCTCATGGCTATCGCTGTACATGGTGACGTAGTAGAAGCCTCCCGCATACACCACCTTCACCGGCGTAAGAACGTAGGGATCGCCGTTGTGCTGAATTTGGCGCTTGCCGTCAGGGCCAAGCTTGAAATAGAGGAACGACACCTTGCGGCGCAGGCGCAGCGCCTCATGGATGATGTCCACGTTGCTGAATACCGAATCGTTCTTGGATTTCACGCGGCCTGCCACATGAATACGCTTGTCGAGCAGAGCGCGTTCGCGATCGCTCGCCAGGAGCTTGATGTTGCGCACCAGGACGTCGCACTGCCGCCGTGTAAGGAAGCGGCTCGATTCCACGGCGTCCACCATCAGCATGAGCTCCGAGATTGAGAAATCGCGTCGCGCGATGGCGTACTGCACGGGAGAGCGCTGGTAGGTGGCGATGTCGAACCCGAATTCGCGCAGCGTCTCGATGTCGCGATAGATGCTTTTGCGCTCCGCCTCGATGCCCTGAGCCTCAAGGCGCTCGATGATGTCGCGCATGGTGAGACCGCGCTCGGAATCGGTCTCGTCCTGCAGCATGCGCATGATGGCCAGCAGCTTGAGCTTCTGCTTGTTATTCGCAGCCATGACGCCCCCCTTCGGATTCACAAAAACTTTCTTGCCCACTGTACCACAAAAGGGACATTCGAATCTGAAAAGAAGCGTATTCTGCAACCATCGAAAGCAATCCAAGGAATCGAGGAACCATGTACGAGCCGTCTCGCCGCATCGACGCATTCTTCATCGCCGGTTTCCAGCATTGGGACGGCGCGCTGGTCCTGAGCGAACTCAAGCCCGGCATGCAGATCGACCTTGTCGCCGAGCCTGAAAATCCGTACGACCCCGAAGCGGTCGCGCTGTTCCGCCAGAGCGTGAAACTGGGCTACGTGCCCGCAAGCCAGAACAGCCTGCTTTCGCTACTTGCCTTCTACGGCCACGGCAGCATCTTGGAGGCGCGCGTACTCCAGGTGAAGCCCGACGCCGATCCTTGGGAGCAAGTCCGCATCGGCGTGTTCGTCAAAGACGCACGCACCGAATAGCCCATCCCCAGACGCAAGAAAGGCGGATGGAGGGCGGCAGCCGGTCGTCCCTTTCTCTCCTTTCCTTTCCGGTTATCCTCTCCGGGTGCCCGCGCTTCGCATTCGCCTTTCTTGCATGTCAACCAAAGCCCTTAAGAATTCCTATTCACAACGTGGCCCCGAGCGACTTCCCTTGTGTCGCTCGGGGCCACCGTCTTACCGTTAAACATGCGCACAGCGCGAGGTTTTCCACCCGACTGCTAGAGATTCCCCGCCAGAAAGTCTTTCGTGATGCCAAAGTATTCGCGCAAGATGTTGTTGGGCAAGTAAAGCGGGTTGGACGGCGCGGCGATACCGCACGTATCGGTTAGCCCCTGCTTCTTCGCAAGGCTAACGCCGCGGAACACGTGGAAATTGTTGGTCACAACGCCAACCGAGGCATCCGGCGAATCCATGAGCGTCATGCTGTAGGCGATGTTCTGCTGCGTGTTCAGGGCGCGCGGTTCAAGGATGATGCGCGACTCGTCTATGCCGATATTCACCAGATAGTCGCGCATGCCCTCTGCTTCGGTGAACGGCTCGTTCGCCCCTTGCCCGCCCGTCACGATGCATTGGGTCTCGGGGTTCTCTCGCAGGTAATCGGCAGCGGCATCCAGCCGGTAGCGCAGCACGATGCTCGGCCCCTCCTCTTTGACCTGGGCGCCCAGCACGATAATGTAATCCAGCCCGGGCTTGCCCACCGCGTTGAAGCTGCCGGCAATGAACGCCGTTTCCACCGCGCACACAGCCACGACCGCAGCGAGCGCGACGGCGCCCGCCCACTTCGCCGCCGCGGGAACCCTCTCAATCCACTCGAAATGAATGCCGGCCGCAACCGCGAAGAACAGCGCCGCAATGCCAAACCACACGGCGAAAAACATCGTGCCCGAGCCAACGGCGAGGATGCAGAAACCGTACACGACGCACGCGATGCCGAGTATCGTCAAGATCAATTCCGCCATATCGCACTCCTCTTCACTCGCTTCTCAAATGGCGAACCTATCCCAGCACGTCTTCCGCGAATCCCACGTGGTAGTTCGCAAACGTCGCCTCGCCGCTTTCCTGCGTCGCATCCAAATCCACGTCGGCACGAATCATGAAATCACGGTCGTCGTCGGAATCCTTGAACGTTTGCGCCACGTGCCACACGTGCGCGCTTTCCTCGTCGGACTCATCGATGACCAGATAGGCCATCGAACGCGCGTCGCCGTCAAGCATGATCTCCTCATGCTGCTCGTAGAACGCATCCAGAAGCTGTTGCCAGCGGCGCTCCGGATATCCCAGGTCGGCATCCAAATCGCCCAGATCTTCCAGCTTGCCCAGCGCCGCCAGCCTCACGCGACGGAACAGCGCGTTGCGCACCAGCACGGTGAGTCCACGACGGTCGCGCACCACGGACTGAGCGGCATCGGGAGCGGCGGCGTTTTCGGCATCCTCCGAGCCGGCGTTTTCCCATTCGTCCACCAAGCTGGAGTCGATCGAGTGCACCACGAAATCCAGCCATGCGGTGATGTCCTCCAGGCGCTCATCGCGACGCGATTCGGGAATGGTGCGGTCCAACACGCGGAACGCATCCGACAGGTAGCGCAGAAGCAGCCCCTCCGAGCGCGCGATCTTGTAGCGGTTCACGTACGTCTTGAAGTCGGAGGCCGTCTCCACCATGTCGCGCAGAATAGACTTAGGGCTCGGCTCATAGTCGCGCGCCCACGGCACCGTTTCGCAGTATTTGCCAAAAGCGAACGTTATCACGTCCTCCAGGGGCTTCGGATACGTCACGTCGGCCAAGCGCTCCATGCGCTCCTCGTATTCGACGCCCTCGGCCTTCATCTCGGCCACGGCGCGCTCGCGAGCCGCACGCTCTTGGGCGCGCAGCACCTGACGCGGGTCTTCCAGCGTGGCCTCGACAAGCGAGATCACATCCAAGGCATAGTTGGGGTCCTCGGGTTCCAGCAGATCGAGCGCCGCCAGCAGGAACGGCGAAAGCGGCTGGTCAAGCGCAAAATCCTCAGGCAAATCAACCGTGTTGGCATACTCGACCGAACCGTCCTCCAACTCGTGGCGCTCCACCACGCCCGCATCGATGAGCGTGGAGAACACCTCCGAAGCGCGCTGAGTGAGCGCGACCTTCTGCTCGTCGGACTGCGATGAATCGGCGATGAGCTTTTGGGTGCGCGCCCACGCATCGCCGCCCTGCGATACTAGCGAGAGCACCATCGAATGCGTGATGCGCATGTGCGGCACAAGTGTCTCGGGCGGCGCCTCGCGCAGACGATCGAAAGTCTGCTCGCTCCAGTTGACGAACCCCTCCGGAGCCTTCTTTTTCTTGAGCTTGCGCAGCTTTTTCTCGTCGCCCGCGGCCTTGAGACGCGCCTTCTCGTTCTCGATTTCGTGTTCGGGCGCCTCGGCGATTACCAGGCCCTCGGTGTCGAAGCCCGAGCGCCCGGCGCGACCGGCAATCTGATGGAATTCGCGCGCTCGCAGGCGGCGCTGGCGCACGCCGTCGTACTTGGTGAGCGCCGTGAACAGCACCGTATGGATGGGCACGTTGATGCCCACGCCCAGCGTGTCGGTTCCACAGATTACCGGCAAGAGCCCCTGCTGAGCGAGCTTTTCCACCAGCAGGCGGTACCGTGGCAGCATGCCCGCGTGGTGCACGCCCACGCCGCATCCCAAAAGGCGTTGCAGGATTTTGCCGAATCCCGTGGTGAAGCGGGTGCCCTTGGCGGCGGCCTTCACCGCCTCGCGTTGCTCCTTGGTGGCCACGCCGTAGCTGGCGAGCGCCTGCGCGGTGGCGATGGCGGCGTCCTGCGAGAAATGCACAATGTAGATGGGCGCCTTACCCTCACGCAGCGCCAGCTCGACGGTAGATTCCACTGGCGTTTTCACGTATTCGAACGCGAGCGGCACGGGGCGCGGGGCATCCGCCACCACATCTACCGCGCGTCCGCTCTGACGCTCCAGCGACTGCGCGATCTGAGTCACGTCGCCCAACGTGGCGCTCATCAGCAAGAACTGCGTCTGGGGAAGCGTGAGCAGCGGCACCTGCCACGCCCAGCCGCGATCGGATTCACCATAGAAGTGGAACTCGTCCACCGCCACGCATCCGATATCGGCGTCCTCGCCTTCGCGCAGCGCCTGATTCGCCAGAATCTCCTGCGTACAGCAGATGACGGGGGCCTTGGTGTTGATGTGCACGTCGCCTGTGATCATGCCCACGTTCTCGCGACCGAGCAGGTTCACGAGATTGAAGAACTTCTCGCTGACCAGCGCTTTGATGGGGGCGGTGTAATACGACGTGCGCCCGGTGCACATAGCCATGAAGTGCATGCCCAGCGCCACCATGGATTTGCCCGACCCTGTGGGCGTGCCCAGAATCACGTGGTTGCCAGCTGCCAGATCCATGAGCGCGTCCTCCTGATGGGGCCACAGCTCAAGCCCCAGCCCCACCGTCCATTCGAGGAACTGCTCGAACGCCTCATCGGCCGTGCGCCAGGGCTCGGGCTCGCTTCCGTCCTCGGGCTCCCACCAGCTCGGCGCGAGCTTCCCCAGCGCGCCATAGGCGTTCGCGCCAGATTTCGCAATGATTTCGTCGCTTGTTTCGACCTCGACCTCGTGGTTCTGCACGGCATCCTGCTCTCTCTTGCAATCTCTGATCTGCCGTATTATATCCTGCAAAGCGACGACGAAAGGAGCCGTCATGAGAACGTTCATAGCGCTCGATTTGCCCGAGGATTTCGCGGATGAGACCGCCGCACTCGCCCGTGCGTTGCGCGACCACGTCGAGGGGCGTTTCATGAAGCCGGAGAGTTATCATCTGACGCTGGCGTTTTTGGGCGACATCGACGAACGCGACCTCCAGCTTGCCATCGCGGCAACCGAAGCTGCTTGTAACGATACCGCTCCCATCAGGCTCTCGTGCAGCGGATTGGGCACGTTCGGTCGCAAGAACGACGCCACGCTGTGGATGGGGCTCGCCGAAGCGCCCGAGCTCATGGCGCTCGCTTCCCGCATACGCGAACAGCTCGACGTCCGCGGCATCGCATTCGACAAGAAAGGGTTCAAGCCCCATATCACGCTCGCCCGTCGTGCCCGGCTCTCGCGCACCGCGCTGCCCGCCCTCCCCTTCCCGCATGACGACGAGGCCCTGCGCGTCACCGTGTACAAAAGCGAGCTCACCCCCGAAGGCGCCCGGTACAAGCCGCTGCATACGGTCACGATGTGACTCCGAGCGTCATCCACGATACGTTCCAGGCACCATCCACCTACGCTTTGACAGTCCCTTCGGACAGCGAGAACCGATTTCGTGGACGTTTTTGCGATTTTCCCGGCGAATACACGGCACTCCCCCTCGTTTTGCGCTCCCCGGTAAAGAAATCCGGCATACGATAATCGAGAGCATCTCCCATATCCCCAGGTCGTCAATGTTTTCGATGCAATACTGCTTCTCGGGCAACAGTTCAATACCTCTCTTCCAACCGGGAAAATCGAAATACCGTCCACGAAATCGCATTTATCTTGCACGCGCCCTTTATTTCGAGCATGACTCGCCCTAAACGACTACACTTGCGTCAGACTCCAAACAGAGTTGCGCCCCAGGCTAGCATGCAGCTTCGGGCACTTTACCGCTTTGAGAGCGATGACACACCGCGCATCATCCTTGCGTTTGGAGGATAACGGCACATCGCACATTGCATCGGTGCCCGAAAAACGACAGCACTTATTTCGCGAGAGGAGCAAAAAGCGTGACCGAATGGCTGGTGCGACACTTCGTCAAAGGGTACGAGGATGCGGAAGACCCCGCGGTGCGTACACGATACGGGCAGTTCGCGGGCATCGTTGGCATCATCTGCAATATCGCTCTGTGCCTGGGCAAGGGAGCCATCGGCCTGATTGCCGGTTCGGTGTCCATCATTGCCGATGCCTTGAACAACCTCTCCGACGCGGCGAGCAACGTGATCAGCCTGCTGGGCTTCAAGCTGGCAAGCAAGCCGGCCGACCCCGGCCACCCCTACGGTCACGGGCGCTACGAATACCTCTCCGGTCTTGCCGTTGCCGTGGTCATCGTGATCATCGGCGTGGAGCTCATCCAGACCTCGCTCGACAAGGTGCTCAACCCCATCGCCACCGAGTTCAGCCTGGCCGTGGTAGCCGTGCTGGTGCTCTCCATCCTGGTGAAGCTCTGGATGTCGGTGTTCAACCGCACCATTGGGCGCCGCATTTCGTCCACCACGCTCGAAGCCACCGCGGTGGATTCCCGCAACGACGTGATTTCCACGGGCGTCGTGCTGGTGTGCGCCATCATCTCGCACCTGACGGACGTCGACCTGGACGGCATCGTGGGCATCGCTGTGGGTGCGTTCATCGTGTACAGCGGCGCGTTGCTGGTGCGCGACACCGTGAACCCGCTGCTCGGTCAGGCACCCGACCCCGCACTGGTGAGCCACATCCAGAGCAAAATCCTGAGCTACCCCGGCGTGCTGGGCACGCACGACCTGATGGTGCACGACTACGGCCCGGGCCGCCAGTTCGCAAGCGCCCACGTGGAGATGGCCGCCGAGGCGGACCCCATGGAGAGCCACGACCTCATCGACAACATCGAACAGGATTTCAAGGAGAACGACGGACTCATCGTCACGCTGCACTACGACCCCATCGTGACCGACGACCCCGAGGTGAAAGACCTGCGCAACCAGATCAACGCCCTAGTGAAGACGATAGACGCGCGCCTCTCCATTCACGACCTGCGCACCGTGCCCGGCCCCACGCACACCAACGTGATCTTCGACTGCGTGAAACCGGCCGATTTCGACATGAGCGACGAGGAGCTGCGCGGACGCATCTCGACGCTTGTTTCCGCCGAACACCCGCAAGCCATCTGCAAAATCACCATCGACCAGAGTTACGTGAGCCCGGAGCAGTAATCGCGAGAAAACACCCGAGCCGCCTCCTAGCAAGCAAAATTCTCGTCAAACAGCGCAAGGCCTTCGCGCTTCGCCATGCGCGCGCCCTATACTTGGATGCGTTCCCATCCTAGCCAGGGAGGCGGCGCATGCAAGACATCGAACGTGACATGCGGGGCTCCATTCCTCGGTTCGTCCATCTGCTCTATGTTCCCACGCAAGAATGCAACCTGCGCTGTGGCTATTGTTACCTCGAGCACGACAGCGGTCCGGCAACGCGATCGTTCGCGAATCCCTCGGAAACGCTCGATGCCATCGTAACCAAACTTCGCGAGGCGAACGTAGTGCCCTTCACGCTCAGCCTGCACGGCGGCGAGGTCACCTGCCTGCCGCGCGAGGACTTCGCCAGCCTCGTCTCCTATATCGATGCGTATTACCGCGAGAACGGCCGGATTATCACGGAGGCGGGTTTCAAGGCGGGTAGGCCCCACATCAAAACGAATCTTTACGCCATCGACCGCCACATAGAAGCAATTGAGCGCTACAACGTATCGATGAGCGGAAGCCTTGACCTGCCTTTCTCGCTGCACGAACAATTCCGTCGCACCGCCGGCAATCAACCCACCCTGCAGCGCATCCTGGACAACCTGAAACTGCTGGAGGGCCTTCCCAACCGCAAGAAAGCGTCGGCAACAATCTTCCACGAGCATTTCGAGCGCATAGACGAGATTGTGAAAGACGTCCGCTACCTCCACGAGCACACCTGTCTGGACATGAATGACTTCAACTTCATGATTGGGTTCGCCGACGAACGCTGCCCCCTCACTCCGCTCACCCATGAAGAACAGGTGGCGTTTTACCGCCGCATGCATGAAGAATTCGACGGCACCGATCTGAATGACGGGGTGAACGGCGCATGGTTTGCCGAGTTTACTCCCGCCTATTGCACGGGATGCGATAACTGCGGCGATAAGTTTATGCTCGCCGATGCCTCGGGAGACGTATGGTCATGCGTACGCGGACAGGGGCACGAGGAATTCCATTACGGCAACCTGCTCAAAGACTCCGTCGAAGACGTTCTGCAAACGGCACGTACGAAGATTTTCGCCGCCCACAACGCTGCCCCCATCCCCGAGGAGTGCGTTGCATGCCCCTATTTGTACCTGTGCAAAACCGGATGCCCCTTCGTAAAACGCCTGTACAAAAGCGGCGCTTCCTACACCTGCAAGCTCCAGCAGGCAATCTACCATGACCACCCACACCTCTACCCGCCCAGCCGCAACCCGCGCTCTGACGCCTACCGATACGCAGCCGCGATGCGCCCCGCCCAAACGGCATCGCTCCTCACCATCGAGCGTCCCGCGCTCACCGACAGAATGCCCTCGTTGCGCGAGATTGTCGCACAGGACCCGGCGCTCGAAGGCGTGTTCGACGACGAGGCATTCCGCCTTGTCGCCGATGGCGCATCGTTCGCCATGAAATCCCAGGTGCTACGCCCCGAGCGTACGATTATCGCGCTCTCGAAGAACAGCGATGTCGCCCTGTATATCCGAAAGGACATCATGGAAGCAGCGTGCCGATGGCCCGTGAACAATGCGCTCTACCTCATGCTGCTTTCGGGCAACACCGTGACCTACGGCGACGAGGGGCGCACCAAGCAGCGCCACGTGGCAACCCACCAGGTATTTTTCGACACCCTGGCGTCGCGCCCGTCCGACGACCCCGACTGCTACCGCTTCGAGCTGGGGCCGCTGCTTGCCGCCTACTGGGATGAATTCTCGCGCGAACGCCCGAACAACCTGTTCGCCACCACCTCCGCACTGCGCGACAGGCATTACGCGAAACACCGCGACAACGCGTATTACCACATCCAAACCATTAATCTGCCGTTTCAAAACATTGAGTTCACCTGCGACGATGATAAGGACGACCCAGGGGAAGAAATCGACGCTTGCCCCGCTTACGGCGCCCGGCCACAGGTATAAGGAGGAGAGCATGGCATTCTTCAAACGACGCAAAACAATGAAGCGCTGCATGGCGCTGCAATCGTACGTGCACGGCATCAACAGCGACACCGCACGCAAAATGACGGATTTCTTGATGCAGAACAAACGCAACTATATCTGCACCAACCGTCAGTTCCTCATGTTCGTAACAGGAGCGGGGGCGGTAGCCCTCACCATGCCCATCTCCCCCATCCGCAACGATTTCGACTCCATCACCCTCACATGCGATTTCGCCCAAATCGTAAGCGCCCCGGGCGAGCAGCCCAAAACCTACCGTAGCGTGAGCAACACCACAACCGCAGGGAGCGATACGGCCACGTACGACGATGGCGAAGACAGCGGCGACTTTGGCCTGTACACAAACAATAACAATAACAACAATAATAATAACAACGGGTAGCGATGCGCCTCTTCCCGCGCGAGAGACCGATGCGTCCCGTTTTCGCGCAGCGCTGACGGGGCAGCTATCAGCTTCATTATGTTCTTGATCCCCGTTCAAATACCTTGGCCCCTTCGCCACCGTTTCATCCACGCGTTCGTGGAAAATAGCGACAGAGTAAAACTTTCTGACGAGCCCAGCGCACGAAAGGCGCGCTAAGCCGTATACTTTATTTTTTCGGCTAATGCCGACGGCAAACGACAAAAGGGGTCAATATGGGCGGATTTTTTGGCGCTACGTCAAAACGCGACGTGGTTCTGGACGTGTTCTTTGGCGTGGACTATCACTCCCACCTGGGCACGAAGAACGCAGGCATGGTGTTCTGCGGAGGAAACGGAACCTTCCAGCGCGAGATTCACTCCATCGAGAACACGCCGTTTCGCACTAAGTTCGAAGACGACCTGAACGGCTTCCACGGCAACGCGGGCATCGGCTGCATCAGCGACACCGACCCCCAGCCTCTGCTGGTGCGCTCGCATCTGGGCACCTTCGCCATCACCACGGTAAGCGCCATCAACAACGCCAATGAGCTGATTGACTCCTGCTTCGAGGGCGGCAAGCGCCAGTTCATGGCCATGGGATCAGGCAAGGTGAACGACACCGAGCTCATCGCCGCGCTGATCACGCAGAAGGACGATTTCGTCTCGGGCATCAAATACGCCCAGGATGCCATCGACGGATCGCTCACGCTGCTCATCATGACCGCCGAGGGCGACATTATTGCCGCACGCGACAAGATGGGCCGCTTGCCTGTGCTCATCGGCAAGAACGACGAGGGCCATTGCGTGGCGTTCGAGAGCTTCGCATACCACAAGCTGGGCTACGATGACGAATACGAGCTCGGCCCCGCGGAGATCGTGCGCGTGAAGCCCGACGGCTACGAGACCATCGCCCCCGCCGGCGACGACATGAAGATCTGCGCGTTCCTCTGGGTGTACTACGGCTACCCCAACTCCAATTACGAAGGCGTGAACGTCGAAGTCATGCGCTACCGTAACGGCGCCATCATGGCGCGCGACGAGGCGGAGGCCGGCACGCTTCCGCAGGTGGACTACGTGGCCGGCGTGCCCGACTCCGGCCTGCCTCATGGCATTGGCTACGCCACCGAATCCGGCCAGCCGTTCGGCCGCCCGTTCATCAAATACACACCCACCTGGCCGCGTTCGTTCATGCCCGCCAACCAGGAGGTGCGCAATCGCGTTGCCAAGATGAAGCAGATTCCCGTGCCCGAGCTCATCGACGGCAAAAAGCTGCTTTTGGTGGATGACTCCATCGTGCGCGGCACGCAGCTGCGCGAAACGGTGGATTTCCTCTATGACGCCGGCGCCAAAGAGGTGCACATGCGCTCCGCCTGCCCGCCCATCATGTTCAGCTGCAAGTACCTGAGCTTCTCGCGCGGCAAGTCGGACATGGACCTCATCGCGCGTCGCGTGATCGACGAGCTTGAAGGCGAAGAGGGCGTGAAGCATATCGACGAATACGCCGACAGCTCCACCGAGCGCGGCAAATGCCTGCTCAAAAGCATCTGCGAGCAGATGGGCTTCGACTCGCTCGGCTACCAGAGCCTTCCCGGCCTGCTCGAGGCCATAGGCATCGATCCCACGAAGGTGTGCACCTACTGCTGGGACGGCAAGGAGTAAAAGCCAACACGCGCGAAATACGTCATAGAGAAGGGCCCCACAGGGCCCTTCCTTTTTATCTTTATGTTGTTAGTTTCGTTACTCGCAGGGCGGCGGAACCCTTAGAACTCTGCGTTGCCCACGGTGCGGGGATGCGGGATGACGTCGCGGATGTTGCTCACGCCGGTCAGGTACATCACCAGGCGCTCGAAGCCCAGACCGAAGCCCGCATGCTTGCAGGTGCCGAAACGACGCAGATCGCAGTAGTACTTGTACTGCTCGGGATCCATCCCCAGCTCAGAGATGCGGCGTTCAAGGACGTCCAAGCGCTCCTCGCGCTGGCTGCCGCCCACGATCTCGCCGATGCCGGGCACCAGGCAGTCAGCCGCGGCAACCGTCTTGCCGTCATCGTTCAGGCGCATATAGAAGGCCTTGATCTCCACCGGGTAGTCGGTCACGAACGTAGGCTTCTTGAAGTGCTGCTCGGTGAGGTAGCGCTCATGCTCGGTCTGCAGATCGATGCCCCAGCTCACCGGGAACTCGAACTTCTGCCCCTTAGCGACCGCCGCCTCCAGAATCTCAATGGCCTCGGTATAGGTCACGCGCGCGAAATCGGAGCTCGCCACATGCGTGAGGCGATCGAGCAGGCCCTTGTCCACGAACTTATTGAGCATATTGAGCTCGTCGGGGCACTTTTCCATCACGTAGCGAATGACGAACTTGAGCATGTCCTCGGCGAGGTTCATATCGTCCTCGAGATCGGCGAAGGCAATCTCAGGCTCAATCATCCAGAACTCGGCCGCATGGCGCGCCGTATTGGAGTTCTCCGCGCGGAACGTGGGGCCAAACGTGTACACATCGCCGAACGCCATCGCAAAATTCTCGGCATTGAGCTGGCCCGATACAGTCAGGCTTGCCGGTTTGCCGAAGAAGTCCTGCGTGTAGTCCACGGTTCCGTCGTCGTTCTTCGGAACGTTCGCCAGGTCAAGCGTAGTCACGTGGAACATCTCGCCCGCGCCCTCGCAGTCGGACGTGGTGATGATGGGCGTGTTCACATACACGAAGCCGCGATCCTGGAAGAACGTGTGGATGGCGTGCGCCGCCACCGAGCGAATGCGGAACACCGCGCGGAACAGGTTAGTGCGCGGACGAAGGTGCTGCTGCGTGCGCAGGAACTCCGGCGTGGTGCGCTTCTTCTGCAGCGGATAGTCGCCCGCAGAGGCACCCGCCACCTCAATGGTCGCGGCGGTCAGCTCGAAGGGCTGCGGCGCATCGGGCGTAAGCTTGACCTCGCCCGTGCAAATGACGGCCGCACCGGCGACCTGGTGGGCGATTTCGTCATAATTCGCCAGCGTATCGCGGCTCATGACCACCTGCAGATCCTTAAAGCAGCTGCCGTCGTTGACGGTGACGAAGCCGAAATTCTTCATGTCGCGCACCGAGCGCACCCAACCGGCAACGGTAACAGTGGTGCCGCCCAGCGATTCGGCATCGGCAAAAAGCTGCGCAATCCTGGTTCTTTCCACGGAATGCTCCTTTTCTCGCGCGCCGCATCCGCATCTTGGGCGGCGCACCCAACGTCATCTTCGATACAGCGTGCCATGATACCGCAGCAGGCATACAACATGAAACCGAAATGCAGGCTCTCTGCTGCGGAATACCGTCGCGAGCTCGTTCGCGCGCTGCTCTTTATTCAGCGGGGTGGCCGCCCCTGCGCGAATCGGCACCAGCAACCGGGCGAATTATCACCTGCCCTCAGCGAATCGGCACCTGCCGCGCTGCCGAAAACGCCCCACGCACGTGCGAATGGGTCCCTTTTCGCCGCGAAACCCTCGCGAAGCATATACACTGAAAACGAATCGAACGAACCGCAAAGGAGATTACGCATGGCAATCGAGAAGGTTAAGGAATTCTTCCGCGCGCAGGGCATCGAGGATCGCGTTCTGGAGTTCGAAACGTCTAGCGCGACGGTGGAGCTGGCAGCGCAGGCGGTTGGATGCGAGCCGGAGCGCATCGCCAAGACGCTCTCGTTCCACGTAGGCGACCGCGTGGCGCTCATCGTGGCGGCGGGCGACGCACGCATCGACAACCCCAAGTTCAAGGCGCAGTTTGCCACCAAGGCGAAGATGCTCAAGGCCGACGAAGCCGAAGAGCTCATCGGGCATGCCGTGGGCGGCGTGTGCCCCTTTGCTGTCAACGATTGTTGCGACGTATACCTGGATGAAAGCCTGCGTCGTTTCGACGTGGTATATCCCGCCTGCGGCAGCGCCAACAGCGCCATCGGCCTGACGCTCGATGAGCTGGAACGCTACGCCGCACCCAAAGCCCGGATCGACGTGTGCAAGCTATCACGACAAACCAAGATCGAAAAACCGGCAGTGAGCTAATCCGAGCAGCAGAAAGACCTGGCTGAGCCTTCGTTTCCCACAGAAGGCTTAACTGTTTCCCTAATCGCACAGTCTAGAACCTGGGTGATGGATTGCTTACGCCGACCCGCAGGGACGCGCACCGATTGTCAACAGATAGCAGACCACCCTCGCAATCTTGGGCTAGCTATCGCCGCCCCGCTTCACTCGGAGCAGATAGGCGTAGAGGTTAAAATAGGACTACAGGCTCTACAGGTCCATGCCAATAGCGCCAGGGGCGGCGCTCTGATTCACGAGCAAGGCCTGTTCACAAGCTGCATCCACCCCAAGTAGACGGGTCGCGAAAGTCGGCCTTATGGCTATTGCCCTCGAAGACGTTCTCCCTAACCGGAAGGCTATAGGCTCGCCACTTGTCATGAACGAGTTTCGCGCTCTCCTCGACATTACGCCCCCCCTATCCGGACGGAGGAGGGTGTGCCGTGCCCGCAGACCACGGCCACCGACCCTCTCCGGGCGTCGACCCCGACCGCGATGCGGGTCTTCTACCGTAAGAGACCCCACTTGCGCGCCCGTCCGTAGCCCTTCGAGAGCCCGGCGTCGTTGACGCACATCTCGTCGACCACACCCTACCCCTGAGCGCGATGCGGTCCTGATAGCCGTCGATGACGGCGAAGAGCCGGCGGTGCCATTCCCGGGTCGGCCGACGGCAGATCCGGCGCATCTCGTCACATGCGTCGAGCGACACGGCGAACAGCGTCAGGCAAATGAAACCCAACCAGGTAGCTAGCGTTTTCTTACTGTTCTCGAGAACCGTACCGGTGAGCAAGGTGAGCTCGGCGCCGCGGCCAGAGCAGCACCAGAGTCTGGCATCAGGCGGCCCGAAACCGTCCCTCCGGGACGATGCTTCGCTATGCGACGGACAGGCGGACCGCGGACAGAAGAGCTCGCGGTCGGCAAGGTCGTCGACGAGCCTCGAATAGGGGTCCGCTTTTCTCATGGCGGAACATTCCCATCTGCCTAAACGTCACCCGGAGAAACCCTCATCAAACAAAGACCCAGGTGAGCGTTCGAACAGATTCTCTGTTTGACCGAGAAAAGTATGGCGCGGCATTTGTCGGAGCAAGCCACTCATCACTTAGGTTCTCAAATGCCAGACTTCCTAATAGAAATTCCGATGAAAGACCGGGCGAAGCTTAGCAACGCCACTTAACCGATTTAATCCGAGGCCGCGCAGTCTCGGCCTTGCGGCTCTGCTCGAATTATATAACTCTATTTTTCTCGATAGTTCTCTAATTTTCTCTCCTTTTGCTCTGGACATATCGCGATGGCTCGTCTATCCTGTTCTTGTCGATAGAAAGGAATTGGAATGGGTTCAATACCATCACTCTACTTGTCAAAGATAGCTTGGGAAATCATGAGAGTCTGCGAAGAATCACAGACCGCTATCCTATCGCCCCAATATCTTAGCACTCACTGCCCGAGCAACCCCTCCCCAAGCAACATAAGCAAGCAAATCAGTTCTCTTCGTTCGCTTGGCTTCGTCAATGCGCAAAATAGGCTTACCCCACAAGGAAAACGTTGGATTACCCCGGGGACTCGTCGTGATGCAATTAACGGTGCTCTCTCGTCGCTATACCCACCCAATATTCTCGAAAGATTCCGTAGGAGCGATTTACCCCCCGTTTCCACTGCATGGTTTGCCGAACAAACGGGAAAAAACGAAGGCGTTGCACAAAAAACTGTAACATCTATCCGCATCCTGCTTGAAATGGCAGAAGATGCGCCTCTCGCACCCCAGGACAACAATGCAGACAACATAACGAATGGTGGCGACCACTTACAGGAGGACATCGTGGAGCAAACTCCTTCAACCCCACCCCCATCCAGCATATCGAACGACTCATACAGACCAACGGTTCGCATCTCTCTAAACGAGAGCCGGGACCGCATAGAAAGAATCATTGCCATCGCCAAAGCAAATGAATTGTCAATAGAATTCTACTAATCCAAGCAACAATCAGAATACCCACATCAGCCCAGGGCTGCAACATGCTATAATATGGCCCTGGGCTGGTCGACATGACCCTGGTCCACCCTTCGGCGGGGATAATTCCCCGCCTTTTCTCTCCCTGGAGCAAGCTATGCGAGAACTTAGCATTTTCATCGACGAAAGTGGCGATTTTGGCCCCCTTGAAAGTCATGCGCCATTTTATCTCATTACTCTCGTGCTCCACGATCAGGCCAAAAACATAGAAGACAATATCATCTATTTGAAACAGCACATAGTTGAACGAGGCTTTCCCGCGGAGCACGCTATCCATTCTGCCCCGCTAGTCCGTCGAGAAGGAGATTATGAATCCCTTGACATGGTAGAACGAAAAAAGCTTTTTCGTGCATTGCATAATTTCATGAGAAAGAGCGACATTCTCTATCACACTTTCGTATTTAATAAAACAGACTTTTCGAGCCATGACGAAATGGTCTCTCAAATTGCACGAGAGATGGGGCATTATGTCAGAACGCACATTAATTTCTTTGAGCAATTTGGCCGAGTAATTATATATTATGATAATGGGCAAAAAGAAATATCAACAATCATCAACACCCTGTTCAATGCCCTCTTCGAAGTTGAGGTGCGCAAAGTCTCCCCATCCGATTACTGCCTCTTCCAAGCAGCCGACCTCATTTGCACCCTTGAATTAGCAGAAGCAAAACTTGCCACCATCGGATTAAGCAAGTCAGAAATAGAATTCTTCAATGGAGCACGCACGCTTAAGAAGAATTATCTGAATCCCATGCACAAAAAGCGCCTTTGATTGCTCCGCACCGACTCAGTCATCTAATTAGCGCGTCATATAGTACGCATACGCGTCGTCGCGCCAGTCGCCCTCTCCGAGCGTGGCGTAATCGACCACCTCTACTGCCCCGCCGTCATCAACTAGCAGCATGCTGCCGTCGCCGATAGGCGCGAGCATGCTCGTAAGCGAGAACGTATCGCATGTCCATACGATGGGGGTCACCGAATCGTCGCCCGCACGCACACCCTCGCGGCCGTTCGACGCGTGCCACATACGCATGCCAGACGAGTGGCGCGGCCACAGCTTCAACCACTCGCACGTGAACACCGGCGTATGCCCCACAATCTGGTTGACTCCCGGCAGGAAATCCATCGCCAGCTCGCGCTTATCGGCCCACAGAGGCCCCGCCACCTCAAACCCGCCGCGCGCGGCACCGCATGAATCCAGATCGCGCCAACGCGTGCGGTCGGAGAACATCTCGTTGAGCAGGCGCGCCGCATCGGCCGCCGAAGCGTGCGACGCGTCCCATGCGCCCAGGTCGAAATTATCATTCGCCCATGATGAGGTCACACCTGCGTGCGTGAGCAGGTAGCCGTTCGTCTCGGCGGCCATGACGATTCCCAATCCGTCCAGAATCGCGTGGACCTTCTCCATGATGCCCCACTGCGTGCCGGGGCCGTCCTCTTCCATGAGATAGCGCATGTCGTGGTTGCCCAGCACCACGTCTACCGTCATGCCTTGGTTGCGGCGCTCGCCGACCCAGCTCGCGAACGTGCGGAGGGATTCCAAGGCGAACGAATCGGAGGCACCCCAGTCATCGCAGTAGTCGCCCAGAAATGCGACGCGCCGTACATCATGAGCCGCAATAGCCGCATCGACACGCGGAAGAATCTGCTTTTGCTTGAGGTGGGTATCGCCTACGACCAGGGTTTTCATCGCGAAACTCCTCCTTGTTCCCATCGCCGGCCCATCTCGGCCTGACGAAGCCTTTTTCTTAGCACATTACGCTTCGGAAGGCGGCAGCGCACACATCGCACCATTTTGCGCGAAACGAGCGGCCAATAAGCACAGGCATAACTCGGAGGCGGCTCTACTACGCGCTGAAAAGGCTCCGAATCTGCATCCGAATCTGCAGCGCCGCAAGATGCCGAAACATCAACTCAACGGTCATCGCCCATCCGACAAAGAGCATCGACACCGCTTACTTGGGACGGCGCTCCTTGCCCGTGAACTCACGCACGTCCACACGAAAAACCGCCACGCGATCGACGGCCGCCTCCGCGAACTCGCACGGTGCTCCCGGAGCCGCATGCTCCATGATGAGCGCAAGGGCGCGCACCTTTTCCGCCGCATCCTCGATGGGACGAATGCGTCCCATTCCCATGATGCTCCGATATGCTCGCGAATATGCGCACGAATAATCGCCCTTGATGGTTCCGCCGTCGCAATCCATCTCGATGGCCACGTCGCACCCGCGTGAAAAACTCTCTGCCTTGCGCCCCTCGGCAGCCGAATGGATGTAGAGCGTGAGCCTGAGGCGCTCGTCAGGACCGTCAGGGCGATCCTCCCATTCATACCCGAAATTAACCGGCACGATGAACATGCCACTTTCGTCCACGGCGCCGATGCGCACCACATCGCACGCCTCCACGATCGCGCGCAAGGCCTCGAAATCCCTCACCTCGCGCTTCGCCAACCTCATCTGCCGCATAGCTCCTCCATCATGAACAAATATCAAGATATTCTGCGCACGTAACCGAACGCACCTTTGATTTGCAAAACGCCTTGGCATCTCGTGTCAAAATAAAGTCCACATCGTTGAGCTCGGCGCATGCACGAATAAGGCCATCTTCGAAATCAGGTTCGTTAGAGCGAATGGACACATCGCACTCCTCCGCTCCGAGCGGAGCAATAACGAGCAGGCTCATGAGCCAGGCAATTGCGGTGCGCGCATAAGATTCATCGTATTGCCTTTCCAATACATAGTATGCATCTTTTAAAGATGCCGATGCTACAAGGCCCATATCGCCCTCGCCGTTACATCTTCGCAAAACTTGGCATGCTTCGTCGGATTGAGGGCGTTCTTTGCATACGGCATCCAGCAAAACGTTGGTGTCGAACAGCAGCCTTCTGTCGTTGAAATTACGCATATCGACTCGCAATCATATCTTTCATCTGGTCATCAGTGAGCGTCGCAAGCCATGTAGCAGAGGGAAGAGACGCTCTGAACTCCATAAACCCTTCGAAGTTGTTTAATTCTGGCGCCGAACGCTCTTCCTGCGGAACCTCCCCCGTGCGAGCAATATGCTCCCATACCATTCGAATTACATCGGCCGTTGCCAACCCCGCCGCATGAATATAGCGATCAGCCTGCATCTTGATGCGTTCGTCCACCCTGCCCGACACCACCGCCGTTGCCATAATGCAGTCCTTTCGTTGTAAGACGTATACATGTATACAATTATATCAAATCATAGGGCATGCAGCGCTTTATGGCGTAGAAGATGAGCAGCAGCGGCACGGCCAGGGGGAAGTACGGCAGCGCCAAGCCCAGCACAATCAGGCGTAGCACGAAAAACGCCACGCGATGCCAGCCCGTGCGCTCGCGCGTCTCGCAGGTCATGCGAACGAACGACCCGCCTGGCGTTTGCCCCTTGCGCACAAATGGTACTACGCCCTCGACAACCACGAACAACACGCCCGACACCCAGAACATCCACGAGTCCTTGAATGCCTCCGAGTTCGCCAGCCACGCAAGTTCGGACACGCTCCACACCACGAACGAGATGATTGCGCATAGCACCATGGTTGCCACGCCTACAAGTGTCATATCCAGCCAGAATGCCACGAAACGACGCAGAAAGCTCGGAGATGCGGTGACCTCGTCCTCCTCCGCAAGCGCGCCCGGCGGCAGAACGCGAGCAAACCAAGAAGCCGCAAGCCACCCGACAATCGCGCCGGACGTATTCCAGATCAGGTCGTCCACGTCTGCCGTACGGAAGGAATATGAATAGATGCCGAACAGCCCTGTGCCCTGAGCGGCCTCGATAGCGAGCGACACCGCCAGCCCCAAAAGCGCCGACTTTACGAGTCCCATGCGCAAAAAGCGCCCCGCGATGAAGCCAAGCGGTACGAAAAACACCACATTGAACAGAATCTGCAGCACGGCGTGGATGCCATCTTTAGCGATATCTCCCACAAACGCAAGCGGATTCAGCTGCCATGGAATGCCGTAGGTGATACCCAGTCCCTCGTTACCCGAAGGCAGCGGGTAAAGCGTGAAGCAGCCCAGACCCAACATGTAGAGCACCGCCAGATACACCGTGACGACCGACGTCAACCTAAGTCGCCCGTCGCGATGGTAGAGATACGCCAGAATGGGCAGCGTGAGCGTGAACGAGAAGAACGGCCATGCGGCAAGCGCAACGGCGAAGTTCTCGCTGTATCCCCCGAGAAACGTTTCGATGCGCCCCATGCTCGTCTCCTCCTTCACTCCGATTCCGTCTACGTCCTACGGGCCCGACCCCTCCCCGTCCAATCGGGCGGGCAACATATCCCGTCCTTTTGACGTTAAAATCCGCGCATCCGAAAGATTTAAGCGTCAAAATGACGGGATTCCTTACGACGATCGAGCGCGAGCCGCGCTCGTCGCGAGCACCCACAGTCAGTATGCGCCCTGGAATCGCTCACAAGCGGCTTGCGGCCAAACCGTCATCCCAAGGTGACGTCGATGAAAGGTTCCCGTCAGGTTGGATTTGCGCGCCAAATCAGTGAAAACCCCTGTTCGTCCCAAGCGGTCTTTTGCTAGAAGTGCCGCCGATATCCAGCAAGGCAGAATGCGCCTCGCGAGCCCCACCGGCGCGAGCCGCATGCAGGATGAAACCAAGG
>NZ_CALUMA010000025.1 GCF_944321625.1 uncultured Slackia sp. | reverse complement strand
GATGGACTCCACGCCCGGCAGCATCTCCTCGGCGCCGCGCAGGTGCGCCACCGTCTCGATCTCGCCGGAATCCACGCGCAGAGCCTCAAGCAGCAAGCCCTCGCCGTAGCCGGTCACCGTGGCGTGGCCGATGGTCACACGCGATTTGCCCTGGTCATCCGTCGGCAGCGCGGCATACATCTCGGCCAGCGCCTTCTTGGCGGTGCCCAGCACGTCGCCCTTGTTGTTGGCGTAGTAGCTCCAAAGCAGCGCTCCGTCCTCGGCGATGAGGGCCGCCTTGAACGTGGTGGAGCCCGCGTCGCTGCCCAGGTAGGCCACGCCCTCGTATTCTGCCAGGTTGCCGCGCTTGACCTTCTCCTTGTCGTGGCGGGCCTTGAATTCCTCGAAATCCTGCTCGTTCTCAAACAGCGGAGGCAGACGCACGACCTCGGAGCCCTGAATGTCACCCAAGTTGCGCAGGCGCTCCAGCACGTCGGACAGAAGCTCGGGCTTGGACGTCTTGCCGCACAGGGCAGCACCGCTCGCCACAAACAGGTGGGCATTTGCGGGGCGAATGGCGTGCTCGTCGTCCAGGTTCAGCGTCTCGCAGAAGCGTTTGTCCAGTTCAGAGAGGTACTCGAGCGGGCCGCCCAGCAAGGCCACATTGCCGCGGATGGGACGGCCGCACGCCAGGCCCGAGATGGTCTGCGTGACCACGGCCTGGAAGATGGACACCGCGATGTCCTCCTTGCGCGCACCCTCGTTGAGCAGCGGCTGCACGTCGGTCTTGGCGAACACGCCGCAACGGCTGGCGATGGGATAGATGGTCTCGTAGCTCTTGGCGAGCTCGTTCAAACCGCCCGCGTCGGTGTCGAGCAGGGCCGCCATCTGGTCGATGAACGCGCCCGTGCCGCCGGCGCAGGTACCGTTCATGCGCTGTTCGATGCCGTTGTCGAAGTAGATAATCTTGGCATCCTCACCGCCCAGCTCGATCACGACGTCGGTCTGCGGGATGAACGTTTCCACGGCGGTCTTGGAGGCAATGACCTCCTGGACGAAGTCGATGCCCAGCCACTGGGCCAAGAGCAGGCCGCCCGAACCCGTGATGGCGATGGTCATGGGGGTGTCGGGGAACTTCTGGGCCGCCTCCTCGGTCACCTCCACGATGGTCGCGCGGATGTCGGCGTGATGGCGCTTGTAGCACGAATACATGATCTGGTTGTCGTCGTCGAGCACGGCCACCTTGACGGTGGTGGAACCCACGTCCACGCCGATGTGGAGCGGAGCTGCGGATGCAGCGCTTGCGGCGGCAGTAGCCTTTGCCGCGGCGTCGGCATCCACCGTGGTCACGACCGGCTCGGTGCCCGTGGGTTCGTCGGCGGCGTTCGCGGCGGTTTGGGCCTCCCCGCTCGCCTGCGCGATGCCTTCGAGGGTCTTCTCTTCGCTCATCGTTTCGTTCTCCTTACACTGCTCGCCCGCCGGGCGAATCCTTCGTTGCTCAATATGCAATGGCCTCAATCGGCCGGAATGGTCATAATCCAATGGCTCGCGAATCAAGCCGCTTTTCGCGAAAGACAGGGCCCCGCGCCAAAACGCAAAGCCTGACGCAAACAAGACGCAAAGCCCGCCGCTCGCATCGCGAACTCACATTTTAATGGCCTCACCTGGCTTAATGAAAAACAGACGCATAGCCACGAGCGCCATCTCCTCGGAGCTTTCGCGCATGCCGGTTTTAATCCACTGGTCGATCACGCCCAGATACGCGCCGGCGAAATACGCGATGTAGTACCCCACGAATGCGTCATCGCTTTCGCGGTAGCGCTCATGCAGAAGCGAACGGATGAGCCCGCCGCACACCACCTCGCGTAGGCGCGGCCCGAACCGCGCATCGCCGCCGGGACCGAGCACCGCATGAAGGAAATCGCCCTCTTTGCGCAGATAGTCGAACAGCTCAACCAGCACGGGAAGGGGGCGCTTGCGCGCGCGGTATTTCAGCAGATCGCGGATTTCGAGCTCCTGCATCTTAGAGCGGAAGCCCTCCAGACTTGCCATCACTTCGTCCTCAAGCGCGGCAAGGAGATTGTCTTTATCCTTGAAGTGATTGTAGAACGTGCCCCGATTGAGGCCGGCGCGGGCGCAGAGATCGCCCACCGTAAAGCCGTCCAAGCCGCGCTCCTCCATAAGCTCGATGAGCGCCTCGCGCAGCGCCGCTTTCGAGCGCGCGATACGCGGGTCCAAAACGGGCGCGGAACACTCGTCGGCAGAAGCGGCATCACCGCTTGCAAGTGGGACGGGAGCCGTCTCGCGGCGAACCATCTTCGCACGGGAAACGGACAACGCGTGTGGCTGTTCGGACGCGACCGTTGCGGCATACAGAGCCGTAGCAGATGCCATCAGTTAGGTTTCCTTCCCCGCAGTGTTTACGCCATTTTGGGCTTTCCATCCCTATTGGATATTGCCATCCATCAGGCTTTTTGAACACTACGAACAATAATGAACACATTGTTCAATAGGCATATTGTACCCGCATAGGTAGCAGATGGCAAATCAAAGCTGCGCAAAGCAGATGCAAAACAAAACGCCCGTCTCATTCGAGATGGGCGTCTTGAAAACGCGTTAGCTGATTGTCTGTGACTGCACTACTTCACCGTCATCACAGGGATATCGGCGGAGTGGAGCACGCCGTAGCTCACGCTTCCGAGCATGCCACGCAGCGCTCCCAAACCGCGACGGCCCATCACGATCAGATCGCAGCCGTTCTTCTGCGCGTAATCCACGATGCCATCCGCAGGCGAAGGAGCCACGGCAACATCCACCACCGCTCGATCGCCCAGTTCGGCAATTGCATCGCCCACTTGTTCGCTCAGCGCCTGACGCTGCTGATCGAGCACGGAATCCACCAGATGCTTGTACTCTTCCTTCTCGGCGAGGAACATCGGCACGCCCGCAATCTGCTGCCCGCCGTCGGTACCGCTGACCGACTGCGCCACCGTGGACGCCGTCACGCTTACCACATACAGCTTCGCATCCGCATCCTCAAGCACCATGTCTTTGGCAACTTCAAGCGCACGGCGCGCATGGTCGGACCCATCGAACGGCACCATAATCTTCTTGAACATCAGTTTCTCGCTTTCTCGCACGGTGGCTTTCTCATACGTTCATTATAGAGTGATTGGAGCGTCCCTTCGCAAAGACCATCCTTGCCAAACGAAACATTCCCCCTACTCCCTATTTCGGCACGTCGCCCACCAGGGTACGCAGCTCTTCGCGGCTATGGATACCCAGCTTTTGATAGATGCGCCGCGTATGGGATTTGAGCGTGCCGTTGGCTATGCACAGCTCCTTTTCGATGGACACGGGGCTTTTACCCAGCGCCAACAGCTGGAACACCTCGCGCTCACGCGGGCTTAAATGGTGCATGTCAGCGAGTTCGTTGCAGCGAAGCACAAAAACACCCTGCGCGTCGCCTTCTGCCGCCAATCGATCAATGCCAAAAAACTCGAGCCCCCATCGCTCGTCTTTCGACCCAAACAGCAGAAACACGCTCGCAAGCACAACGAAACCCGTCAAAATGACTTCAGCGGTTTGCGAGTCGGGCGGAAGCGGAAGAACGCCTGCCACACCGGCCGCCGCGCAGGAATGCCCCGCAATCAGACCAATGGCAGAGAGCTCTTTGATGCCGCAAAGCACCAGCACCGATACCCCGTATCGATGCGAAATATCGCACATGAGCACAGTTATCAGGGTGAACATCATGCTGTAACCCAGCGACGAAAGGAAGCCCGAAACCGCATCGCCCAATGGAAGGGCAAGGAGCGCGAACAAAAGCCCGCACACGACCAAGGCAAAAGGCGCGCGGAAAATCAGCATGAAGTCGAGTTTCTCGGGAGAGAAATATGCAGCTATAAACACAATGAGCGCCGACACGAGTACGCCCAGCAGAAACATAGTCCCGTCGCCGCCGGGCGCCACCACCTCGCGCACGCCTATCACGAACTCATACACGCCAAGCACCAGAACGAGCTTCCAGGGGAATCGAACCTTTCCCCAGCTCTTTCGCGGCAAATCGCATTCCTGAATTAGAGGGAAGCCCGACCTCAAGCAAAGCGATGACGCAAGCGCGCACGCAATAAGAACCGCGGCCATGCGCGGCCCCTCAAGCCCGACGATAGCCCAGCCCAAAAGAGAACCGAAAAAGAATCCTCCCGCGATATACACCACTATCAGGAGCGAACCGAAACAACATTGAAGCTCAGACCATAACAAAATTGCGAGTGCCGACCCGAAACCACCCGCAATTGCCGCAACCAGAGCAAGCTCTATCACGCCAGTTGACTGCCACCCCCACAGGCAAAGAGCCGCCACCGACATCAGAGCGGCGGATGCCCATATGAATCCCTGGCGAAGATAGAGTGGCGCAAGTTTTCTCGCAAGCAAAATCGCAGCGACAAAAACGACGAGCATCGCCATCGAAAGCACGTCCTGCCCGGCCCAGGCGCCAAGCGGCAATGCGCTCCCGAGATAGTAGAAAAACGCATCGTTACATGCCCTCGCGAACGCAAAGCCGAAAAACACTGGCGACAGATTGCGCAACAAGCGTAACCGCCTGTATCTGAGCGCATCGGCAGATGTCTGGCGGTCCTCAAACGATGGGGATTGTTTCGGATTGACAATCATGAGGCCGATTATACCAGCGCACACACAAGAAACGACTTTCCAGGAACACCAAGAAACCCCTGCCACCCTGCAAAACAGCGGGTTACACGCCCGGGTTACAAGGTTACCACTCCGATTTTCCCCAGGTGGATGGCAAGAACGCTTCACGACGGCATACTCGATCTCGCAAGGGAAAGCCCGGACGGATGGCGGCGCCAGACATCGATCTGGCACGAGCCAAAAGCCGCCGACCCGCCCGTATCGTCAAACCATCTAGGAGGGAACCCATGGAACTTGCATCCATCAGCCGCCGCAACTTTGTGAAAGCCGCCACCGTCGCCGGCGTTACCATTGCCGCCTTCAACCTGGTCGGCTGCGCTCCGGCGGAGCAAAAGCAAAGCGGCTACACCGCGGGCACCTACACGGGCACGGGCCACGGCAAGTTCGGCCCCGTGGTCGTGGAGACCACGTTCAGCGAGGACGCCATCACCGAGGTCAAGGTCACACAATCTGAGGAGTCCAAATTCATTGGCGATGCCGCCATCGAAAAGATTCCCGCCGCTATCGTCGAGCAGCAAGCGCTCGGCATCGACACCGTGACGGGCGCCACGCTTACGTCAAGCGCCATCATGACCGCCGTCGCCGACTGCGTGGAGCAGGCTGGTGGCAAACCGAGCGATTTGGAGAAAAATTATCAAACCCCCGAACCTTCTACCGCCGTGGAGGAAATCGAAGCCGATTTGGTCATTGCCGGCGCCGGCGGCTCGGGCATGGCGTGCGCTATCGCGGCAGCCCAGCTTGGCATCGGCAAGGTGGTCATGCTGGAAAAAAGCTGCACGATTGGCGGTAACGCCTTGGTTTCCGGCGGATATCTGGAATACGTGAACGCCCCCGACGATCTTCGCCCCGAGATGACCGACAGCAACCGCGCCGAGCTGGAAGAGCAGATCAAGGCCGCGCCTGAATTCATTCCCGCCGACGCTGTGAGCAAGATCGAAAGCGATTGGAAGGCTTGGCAGGAATCCGGTAACACGAAATGCTTCGACAGCCTTGAATTGCAGGCTCTGCAATACACGCTCCAGGGTGAAGGCAGCTATGCAGGCAACGTTCCGTTCTGCCAAAACATCGCTGAGGTGACCGATTGGCTCGCCGCCGACGGCGTTGACTTCGGCGAACTCGTTGGCATCGTCGGCTATTCATGGCCGCGTTGGACGCACCCCACCGAAGGCATGTGCGGTCAGGGCTACTTCCTGCACTACAACCGCCAACTTGACTCCGGCGAGTACGATATCCAGATTCTGCTGAACACACCGGCCACCAAGCTCATCACCGAAGGCGACAAGGTAATTGGCGTCACCGGCAAAGGCCCCGACGGCACCACCTATAACGTGACCTCAAAGCACGGTGTCGTACTGGCGACGGGCGGCTTCTCTGGCAGCCCTGAGATGCTCAAGAAATACAACACCTCGTGGCCTTTCGACAACATGGAGACCATCCCCACCACCAACACCTACGGGCATACGGGTGATGGCATCAACATGGCGCTTGAGCTGGGCGCGGGCGTAGGGGGCATGGACGACCAGATGCCCTTCCCCATGGCAGACGTCAAGAACTCCTCCGATGAGACCACCGTGGGCGATGACGTGGACATCCTGATGGTGAACAAGAACGGCGAGCGATTCATGGATGAGGTGCGCGACCGTTACTCGATGACCGCCGACATCATGGAGCAGCCCGATCAGATGATGTTCATGATCTCCGATGCCGACACCTGCCGCGCAGAAGGAGAGCTCAATCGCTACGGCCACAAGCTTCAGACGCTCATCGACGAGGGACAGCTTTACGTCGCCGACACCATCGAGGAGCTGGGCGAGAAGATGGGCGTGGACGTGAACACGTTCAAGGCCACGGTCGACCGCTACAACGAGATTTGCCGCGCCGGCGAGGACCCCGACTTCGGCCGTACGAGCTTCAGCGAGCTGAGCCCCATCGAGAACCCGCCGTTCTATGCATCGCCGCGCACCTGGGCCATGCACATCACCGTAGGCGGTCTGCTCTACGACGACAATTTCAACGTCACCACCGATGACGGCACTCCTATCGAAGGTCTCTACGCCGTAGGCGAGACCATCGTGGGATCGTCGGGCGTGGGCACCCAAGGTGAAGGCCTCGCGCTCGCTCGCATCCTGACCGCATAGCCAGCCCCTCAATTACCTTACCAAGTTCTTTTCGCATTGCGCCCGAGCCACCCTCCAGGCCCGGGCGCCTTTTGTTTAATTGGAAAGTGCACTGCGCATTCGGAAATGCCCCGAGCTTGCCCCGCCCCTCGCGCAAACCGACGCATTGCGCCCGTGGCCGATACGTCATGGCGTGTGCTGCACAACTCGCGTATCTTTATACGATTCCATGCACGCCTTCGCTTGTTAGGAGACATACATGCGCGTACTCGTCGTCAACGCAGGAAGCTCCTCGCTCAAGTGCCAGCTTATTGAAACCGACGGTAAATCGTCCCTCATGAAGTGCCTGGCCGAGAAAGTGGGCTCGGACGATGCTTTCATGAACGTATCGTTCTACCCCGATTTCGACAAAACCCGTTACAACGTGGGCGGCATGCGCGTGGAGCAGGTTTTGGCCAAGCTCTTGGACGTGCTGGAAGACGACCCCGAATCCCCCGTAAGCGGCCTCGAGCAGATAGACGCCGTGGGCAACCGCATCGTGGCAGGCGGCGAATTCTTCACGCGCGCCACGCTCATCGACGACGAGGCATGGGAAAACCTGCTCAAATGCGAAGAGCTCGCGCCCCTGCATAATCCGCCGGCGGATGCCTGCATCGCGCTCCTTCGCGAGCGCATGCCGCAGACTCCGCAGGTGGCGGTATTCGACACGGCATTCCACCAGACCATGCCGCCCAAGGCGTACATGTATCCGCTGCCCATGCGCTACTACGACGAATACCGCATCCGCCGCTACGGCGCACACGGCACCTCGCACCGCTACGCCGCGCAACAGGCGGCGAATCTGCTTGGCCGTCCCCTGCGCGATTTGGGCCTCATCACGTGCCATCTGGGAAGCGGCGGCTCCATCACCGCAGTGAACCACGGCAAGTCCATCGACACCACCATGGGCTTCACGCCGCTTGAAGGCCTGATGATGGGCACGAGAAGCGGCAGCATCGACCCCGCCATCATCACTTACATCATGCGCCGCGAGCACAAGACGTTCGACGAGATTGACGCGCTGCTCAACAAGCAGTCGGGCGTGTTGGGCATCTCCGGCGTGAGCAGCGACATGCGCGAGGTGCTGGAGGCGGCCGACGCGGGCAACCAGGACGCCGAGCTTGCCATCGACATGTACGTCTACAAGATTCAGAAGGCCATCGGCGGCTTCTACGCCACCATGACCCGCACCGACGCCGTGGTGATGACCGCCGGCATCGGCGAGAATTCAGCCGAGCTGCGCGAGCGGATTTTCGCGGGGCTTGCGCACATGGGCATGATCTTGGATAAAGACCGCAACAACGTGGAGGGCGCCATCGGCGTGAATCGCATCATCTCGATCGACGACTCCCCCATCAAGATATGCGTGGTCACCACCGACGAGGAAATCCGCATCGCGCGCGAGACCGACGCGCTGGTTTCGCGACTGTAGCTTGCAAGGAGCCTAGAACGAGCGATCCTCGTCAGATTCGCCCAGCATCTGCCGCAAGCGTTTCATGCCGCGCACACCACTTTTCTCATAAATGTGACGCATGTGGGTTTTAAACGTGCCTTCGGCAATGAACAATCTATCCTGTACCTCGCGCGACGAAAGGCCCTGGGCCACCAGGGCCAGCACTTCTTCTTCGCGCGCCGTGAGCGAATGCGCCTTCGCAAAATCGTGGCATCGTCGCTCAATGAGCTCCGCCTCGCGCAACATCTCAGGCGCATCGTCCTCGGCGAGCCGTATGCCCCACCGCTCGAACAGCGTGCGATCCGCCAATGTGGCGTACCCCATTAGCAGCAACAGCGCGGCAATCGCCACATACGTGATGGCCGCAACAAACGATCCATATGCCGGGTAGCTTGCCATAAAATTTGAAGCGGCTTGGCCGAGCAGGCCGAATACGTTCGTTGCCGCGTAGGCAGCCGAAAACGCGACGATGGGCACGCCCGACCGCTTGCTCATGTCATAGAACATGAACGATATGATGAGGGTCGCCAAGCCAAACGCCGCCGCAATCAAAACGTCCGCGACAAAGCCGACGATAAACCCATGGAGCGAAACAAGAACGAACCCACAGATCATCAATAGCACGGGAGCTCCGTAGAGAATTCGGAAGCTCACCTTGCTCGAAAAGAACGCGACCCACGCCACCGCGACGATGCCAACCGCAGCGTTCACGAATGACGAGTACCTTCCGACGCCGGGCGTTAAGCTCGACTGATGGAGGCCATAGACAAACGCATACGCCGCAAGGAGCACAAGCAGCACCCATGGAATGTTGAAGCGCGGAAAATCGGCCTTCGGACGCAGCTGGGGCGGCACCAGACTCAAGCCGTTCACGCACAACCCCACCGCGATAAGAGGCAATAGGACGAGGGCGACCGAGGTTTTCTCCAGGCCGACATCGGTCAAAAAGAAAGTAAGCACGAACCCCAAAACGGGCGACAGCGCCAAATACATCATCACGTTGCGCAAAGGCTGCGTTGCCAACACCTCGGCGTTATACAGGCAAAACGTGAGGAATCCTGCACCGCCAGCAACGGACGACACCACGTGGGCAACGTGCGCATTCATGGGCCCGGCCTCACCCAAAATAAACGCAATGGAAGACGCCTCCATCAGACAAAAGGGAACCGCCCACGCTCCCGCGCGCGCCGTCACAGGAACGATACGTCTGAGCGCCGCCAATGCGACAAAGGCGCAAATCACGTACGCAATATCGAACAGGACGCTCCCGTACGTTGCACCATAGCCTTTCGAAAGAGGGTCGGCGAACAAAATGGCGAGCCAGGCGCGAGCGAACGCAAGTCCCATAAATGACAGCACAAGCCTATCACCCGCAGCGCGCGGCTTTGAGAAACCTTGATGCATTGCCGCCAGCATGAGCCCTCCCCTCTCATGAATCGAGTCGATTTTCGCAAATCAGGAAATTACCCGAGCCATCATAATGGAAACACGGCAAACCTTGGCGCGAAGTCAGTAAACCCCACAATGCAAAACGGGCATCGCCGGAGGGGGAAAGCGATGCCCGTCTAAACATGCCCAAAGCTTGGTCCGGCGCTTCAAAGGAGGGAAGGAGATGACGCCGGAAAATTCCGCTGGGCTGAGAGTTGGTTGCAAAAGGCTGATGCGACGCCTACCGCAAGGAGAACTACAGACTCGCCACGTAGCGACCGGTCACATAGCCCGTAGTGATGGCGCGGCCGACAGAAAGGCCCAAAACATCGAGCGGGTAGTCCACGCCGCCGAAGAAGCAGCCGGAAGTATTGCCCGCCGCGAACAAACCCTGAATGGGAGCCTGGTTCTCGTCGAGGCACTGACCGTTCTCGTCGATAATCAGGCCGCCCAGGATAGCCGGAACGGTGGTGCCGCCACGGGAAACCGCATACAGGGTTTCGCCTTCGATGGGCACCATGTACTTAGCCGCCTTGCCAAAGTCCTCGTCGGAACCCGCATCGCACAGCTCGTTGTAGCGATCGATGGTCTCCTGCACAACGGCCGCATCGATGGGGTCGATCTTGTATTCCTTTTCGGTGCAAAAGTCGTTGATTGCCTGCACCAGCTCCTCGACGGAATTGCCCGACAGCAGGTCATCGTTGGTAATCTCGCCGGCGCCGCCTGTAATGGACATGTTCAGCGGGTCCTCAGCAATCCACTCGGTCGCGTAGTCGTGCCACTTCTCGGGCAGAATGGTGAAGAAGTGACCGGCATTCATATTGGCAAAACCGGCCTCCGCCAGGAACTGGCGCTGGAAGTTGTTAATGTAGGCAGTGCGCATGGGGCCTTCGCACATGAAGCGCTCGCCCTTGGGGCTGATGTTGAGGAAAGGCACATCCACGCGAGCCTTGGCGCCTTCGTGCACCATCTTGGCATGCACGGGAGGCTCGATGACGGCGCCCGCCCACACGCCCATCATGAGCGCGCTGCCGTCGCGATTCTCCATGCTAGCACCGAAACCCTTGAGGTCGGGGCACAGGTACTCGCGCATCTCCATGTTGCCCGAGTAGTCGCCCGCGGCAAGGATAACGCCCTTGGCCGCCTTGAACAGAATCACCTGATCGTCGGCGTTGCGACAAATGACACCCGTCACCGCATCGCCCTCTTTGTAAAGCTGCACAGCAGGAGTGTCATAGAAGAACTCGGCACCGTCCTGCGCGAGACCCTCGGCGATGGCGGTAGCGGCAGTATTGTTAGCCCCATCAATGTGGAAATAGGTGTTAGCATGCAATTGAACGTCATATCCATGCAGATTCAACGTGCTATCGAACAGGACGTTTTCCACACCGCCCTCTTCTGCCGCCGCAGCCCACCACTGCAGCGCCTCGGAAGAGTTTTGCGCCCACACGTTGATGAGCTTACGGTCGGAGCGGTAGTCGGACTTCTCCATCAGGTACGAGATGCAGGCCTGCACGCCGGCAGGGCTCGTCTTCTCAAGGTCAACGTAGCCACCCATGTTGCCGGACGTATTCACCACACTCGTGTTCTGTACGCATGCCACATGGGCACCGCCCTCAAGCGCCGTATGCACGGCAGCCAGGCCAGCTAGGCCCGCCCCAACAACAACCACGTCGTATTCCTTGGTCTCATCAAACTCGGTGATGGGCTCGGGTTGAAGCATGCACTCGGGCACGGCAAAAGGACCGTCCTGAACGGAAGCTGCAGCATCCGAGGCGCCTGCCGATCCGCCCTCGGACGCCGTCTTCGGAGCACAGCTCGAAAGAGCCGCAGCACCGAGAGCGCCAGCACCCATGATTCCGCCCATGCGCAGAAGCGCGCGGCGGCTAATTCCCTGCTCGAAACTCATATGTTCCTCCTTCTCGTGTGACGCAGTGGGATTGGTCGTCCCTGCGTTTTGACGAGACGGATTCTGCCTTTTGCGACCCTTGCGCACATCACCCCGGACGCAGTTTCTCGGATGAAATGCATCATCCTACGTATAAACTTTTAGCATCTCATCTGCGATAATATCTGTCGCCAGTATAAAAACGGCCTTATTGGCTAACTTTCGAGTTCCTCGGTATGAAAACAGCCTTAAATGCGGGGACCGGGAGGAGTTGAAAGCAGCCATATCGGATATTGTTAAAATATGAGCAGCTATTTTAATAATAATTTGACTCTCTCGTGTCCAAGAGGACTGATGGGAACCGCATCAGACCACGCACATAAGGCGATTTTAGGAAACCACCCTCTACTTTTTAGCCAATAGCTTGTTTTTTATACCGACCATTTGCAACCGACCGTTTGCAAACCTCAATTCTAAGAGCATCTCACGTATTTGCCTGCACACGCACTGCGATTTCGCCAGACGCGTCCGCAGAGATAAGCTTTTGAGCGCCCGATCAGAGATGCCCGACCATCCAGCATGGGGCAAAATTCCCACCTCGCTCCCGTCACGTAAAATCGAGCGAAATTATCACCATGCGCCGTGCTGCAAATTCTTTTGAGAATTTATACTATACGGTATAAGTTCGCGGCATCTTTCACGTGCGTGCATAGAGCGATCACCCTGCCGGAACGGGCTGCCTTCTCGCGTCCTGCAGCTATTGCGCGAAATCGCGTGCCTATGCGCCGCAGATGCCGCACCCTGCCGCCCCGCGCAAAGGACGTGAGCCTATGTACACAAGCTTGGTATCGCACACCCCCAAGATAAACCAGCAGCTTGCGCGCTACGGAGTGAAGTTCGGCATCTATAAGAACGGCGTGTTCAACGAGCGCCTGTTCCCCTTCGACGCCGTGCCGCGCATCATCGAGGCGGACGCGTGGGACGAACTCGAACGCGGCCTCATCCAGCGTGTGGACGCCCTGAACGCCTACCTTAAGGACCTCTACGGCGCGAAGCAGATCATCAAGGACGGCGTAGTTCCCAGCGACTTCGCCTTCGCATCCAGCGGGTATTTGCCCCAATGCGAAGGCATCACCCCGCCGCGCGGCATCTACAGCCACATCTCGGGCATCGACCTGGTAGAGGGCCAGAACGGCGAGTGGTATGTGCTGGAAGACAACCTGCGCATCCCCTCGGGCGCATCGTATCCTCTGGTGGCACGCACGCTGTGCCGTCGCTGCGATGCCGAGACCTTCCGCGGCGGCCCCATGCGCGACAACCGCGATTACGGCGAGCGCCTGCGCCGCGTGATGGATGCCGTCAACTGCGGCGGCATCAATGTGGTGCTCACGCCGGGCCGCTTCAACTCCGCCTATTTCGAGCACTCCTATCTGGCCGAAAAGGCCGGCGCCGTGCTGGCCGAGCCCAGCGAGCTCTTCGTGGAAAACGAGAAGCTCTACTTCCGCGATGCCGCCGCCAACCGCCGCGTGGGCACGGTATACCGCCGCTTGTCGGACGAGTTCCTCGACCCGCTGTGCTTCAACCCCGAAAGCCTGATCGGCGTGCCCAACCTGATGAGCGCCTACCGCGCAGGCAACGTTGCCATCGTGAACGCACCCGGCAACGGCGCAGCAGATGACAAGGGCATCTATTACTTCGTGCCCAAGATGGTCGAGTACTACCTGGGCGAGAAGCCTATCCTCAAAAATGCGCCTACTTACCTGCCGTTCTATCCCGACGACATGACGTACGTCATGGACAACGCCGAGAAGCTGGTCATCAAGGACGTGGCCGAGGCGGGTGGCTACGGCGTAGTGTTCGGCTGCGACCTCGAACCGCAGGCGCTCGGCGCGCTCAAGGATTCCATCCGCCGCGAACCGCGCCGCTTCATCGCCCAGGAGGTCATCGACTTCAAGTGCCTCCCCACCTACATCGGCGGGGAGTTCGTCCCGCGCAAGGCCGACCTGCGCGCCTTCGTCCTGTCGGGCGAACACACCGAAGTCTGGCCGAGCGGCCTGACGCGATACGCGCGCGAAGCCGGCTCGAGCGTCGTCAATTCGTCCCAAGGAGGGGGGTTCAAGGACACATGGGTTCTCTCTCGCTAGAAAAGGTCGACCACCTGCTGTGGCTTGGCCGTTACGTTGAGCGCACTTACACCACTATGCGCTTCATCATCTCAACCTACGATGCCGCCCTCGATTCCACGGAGGGCAACTGGAAGGGCCAGCTTGAGGAGCTGGGCTTCAACGAGCAGACCGACGATCCCATCGAGTTTTTCAACGACTGCCTGTTCAACAAAGCCAACACCTCGTCCATCGCGCACGCCATGGATGCGGCGTACGGGAACGCCGTCACTCTGCGCGACGTCATAGGCACCGAAAGCATCGCATACGTGCAGATGGCCGTGAACAGCATCGAGGCGGCCGAAGCCTCCGACGCGCCGCTTTTGGATTTGCAGCTGGTGTTTGACGACATCATGGCGTTCAAGGGCTGCGTGGACGACTATGTGGCCGATGATGCCGCGCGCAACATCATCAAGTGCGGCATTAGCATCGAACGCCTCGATCTGTACACGCGCCTGGCATACCACCTGGATCGTCTGCCGCAAGAAACGCACAAGCTGGCAAGCCGCATCGACCGCATCGGCGTGCCTTACGACAAGGCCCATTTTAAGGCCGTGGTGGACGCGGTGTTTGCGCCCGATTTCCCCGAAGGCGCCACATACGAGAAACTCGGGGCGCTGCTGGTGCACATCGCGGGCATCTTCAAATAGGGAGCGCCTATGAAGATTCTTTCATTCACGTTCGAAACGGCGCTGAACTTTAGCGAGCCGGTGCGCGAACACAGCTTCGTGCTGCGCTGTTTGCCCAAGAACACGCCCAGCCAAACCGTGATGGACAGCCAGGTCATCATAGCGCCGCGCACGCCCGTGGCCAACCAGACGGATGGCTTTGGCAATCGTCTGCAAATCGGGCGCATCGAGGCAGCGCACGATGAGTTCTCGTTCATTTCGACGGGGCTCGTGGTGGTTGATGCGGCGGATTGCGATGGCGAAGAGGGCTGGGGCGCCACGGAAGCCCCAGTTGCAGACGGGTCATCTGTCGCAAGCGGATCATCTGCTGCAGGCTGGTCATCCAGCATGAGCGGGCCATCCGGCTCGCTTGCCCACCCCATATACGCCAATCCCTCGACGTTTGCCGCAGCCGATGCCGCCATGCGCGCGTTCGCCCAGGAGGCCTCCACGGAAGCAAGCGGGCCGTGGAGCATCGCGCAAGCGCTTTCGCATGCCGTGCACGAACGCCTCGCCTACGTGAAGGACGTAACCGACGTGTCCACCACGGCTTCTCAGGCGTTCGCCCTGGGAAGCGGCGTGTGCCAGGACTTTGCGCACGTGCTGATTGCCCTGCTACGATCGCTGGGCATTCCCGCGCGCTACGTGAACGGCCTCATCGTGGGCGAAGGCGCCACGCATGCCTGGGTGGAAATGCACGACGGCACGCGCTGGCGAGGCATAGACCCCACGCACGACCGTCCCATCGACGACACCTACATCGTGCTCTCGCATGGGCGCGATTTCGCCGACTGCGCCATCGAATCGGGCGTTTTCCGCGGCGGTGCACGCCAGGACCAACGCGTTGCCGTGCAGGTGTTCGACCAGGCGTCTCAGCAGTAAACAAACGCCCATTCGGCTGCCCATGCCGCAGCAGCTCGCCGCCCCATTGTCAGAGCTCCCCGGCGCCGGATGCAATCGCTCGCCCGGCGACCCAAATTCAACCCGACGCTTCTACGCAGACAGGGCCCATCGCCCCCTTCGTCTGCGCAAAACGTCGGGTTGAATGCGTCAGGTGCGTAAATACAGCGCGCCGGGCGCATCGTCTCCACATGCGCGAACTATAATCGAACCCGCGTTCGCAACGTGCGAACGATAGAAGGGACCATTTTGATTGAAACCGTGTTTTCGGCGGAGCTCCCCGTGGGCGAGCATCTGCTCATTCAAAAGAACCGCATTGTGGGCACCGGAGGTCCGGGGCCGCGCATCGCGATCGTCACCGGCGTGCATGGGGACGAGCTCGAAGGGCAATACGTGGCCTTTGAGCTGGCCCGTCGCCTGAAATCCGCACTCCATCTGCTCAGCGGCACCGTAGACATCTACCCTGCGGTAAATCCCCTGGGCATCAACTCCATCCAGCGCGGCATGCCGCTGTTCGACCTCGACCTGAACCGAACCTTCCCGGGCAACGGCAACGGCCCCATGGCCGAAACCATGACCGCCGCCGTTATGGACGACATCCGCGGAGCTGACGTGTGCGTCGACATCCACGCCAGCAACATTTTCCTGCGCGAAATGCCCCAGGTGCGCATTAACGAGCTTTCCGCCGATCAGCTTGTGCCGCTGGCTCCCCTGCTCAACGTCGATTTCGTTTGGGTTCATGCGTCGGCAACGGTGCTTGAGAGCACGCTGGCATATTCGCTCAACTCCGCAGGCACGCCCACGCTCGTAGTCGAGGCCGGCGTTGGCATGCGCATCACCGAAGAATACGGGCGTCGCCTGACCGATGGCATCTTACGGCTGGCGGCGCATCTTGGCGCATGGAAAGGCGATTTCTACAGCGCGCCCGAACCCATCGTCTCGCATGACGGAGAAGTGAGCTACCTCAACGCCGAACATGCGGGCATCTTCCTGCCGCGCGCGAAGCATGCGACGGTGCTGCACGAAGGCGAAGTGGTGGGCATCATCGCCGACCCGCTTTCGGGCGACGTGGTGGAGGAAGTGCGTTCGCCGCGTGCCGGCCTGCTGTTCACGCTGCGCGCCTACCCCATAGTGTACCCCGGCTCTCTTCTGGCCCGCATCCTGGGAGACATCCAATGAGAAAGACTACCCTGTTCACCCTTGACACCCCCTATCGCGAGCCGCTTTCGATATGCGCCGCCGAGTTTGGCGCGCCGGATGCTCCTCGCAGCATCGCCGTGGTGGGATCGACCCGCGGAAACGAAATACAGCAGACGTTCATCTGCGCGCAGCTCATCGAGCGCCTGAGCGCCGCCGAAGAGCGCGGGCTTTTGGCGCAGGACGCGCGCATTCTGGTGATTCCCTCGGCTAACCCCTTCTCGATGAATATCGGAGAGCGCTTCTGGCCCGTTGACCACACCGACATCAACCGCATGTTTCCCGGCTATGACGCCGGAGAAACCACGCAGCGCATTGCGGCAGGCCTGTTCGAGGCCGTGAAAGACTGCGACTTCGGCATTTCGCTGGGAAGCTACTATTTGCCCGGCGACTTCCTCACGCACGTGCGCGTGACGCATGCAAACGCCATCAGCGACGAATCGCTCCAGTTGGCGGATGCATTCGGGTTTCCCTATGTGGTGTCGCGCACGCCCAGCTCGTTCGACACCACCACGCTCAACTACAACTGGCAGGTTTGGAACACCCATGCATTCACGGTGCTCGCCAAAGAGACCGACACCATCAACCAGCGCACTGCCACCTACGTGCAAAACGGCATCCTGCGCTTCATGAACGCGATGGGGTTTGTGCAAAGCCGCTCTATGGGCGGCTCGTTGGCCGTACACATTGATGAATCAGACCTGGTGGACGTGCGGTCGGAGAGCGCCGGCGGGTTTTTCCTGCGCAACGTGGAATCGGGCGAGCGCGTGGTTGAAGGGCAGACGCTCGCGGTGGTGGCAGACGGCTTCGACGGTCATGTGCGTGAAACCCTGCGCGCGCCCGTGACCGGATACGTGTTCTTCAGCCACACCGCTCCGCTTATCAACCAGTACACCATCGCATTCAAGCTGGTGCCCGAGGTGGCATAGCCCAAACCGAAAGGCCGGTCCGGGGCGAATCGGGCGCAAAGCGGAGCAAAGTCGCAAGTGAGAGCCCAACAGCAGAATGATCATGGGCGGATCCCATACCCAGGCATCAACGGCGTTTATCGCCTCGACAATCGCATCCACAAGACGGCTCCTCTCTCTTCGCGCACGCGAAGCGCCCTTCGGTACATCGATTGTCCTGCGTATGGATTTCTAATCTGTTGCAGTAGAGTGCTAAAGCGCTATAGGCTGGCGAACGGCAGGGTCCTGAAGGGCCGAACGCGCGAGCGAATTGGCACGCGAACGAGTCGGCTCATGGCTCAAGCGCCTTCTAGGACGCAGCGGAGCGCCCCTACCACGATTCGTTGTCGCGACGGTTTGATTCGTCGAGAGGCACCATGTCCAAGCGCAGCGTTTGCTCGACGAGCTTCATCAGCGTTTCGTCGGAAATGTCGGGCTTGAGTTTCATGAGCCCCACCAAGCCAAAGATGAGCATGCAAAACGTCTCGTAGACGAACTCTATTTCCACCTTGTGATAGGCGGCGTATTCCGTGACGATATGCGCATCTATACAGTCGACCGTCTCTCGCACGGCGCGCACGCCAAACGCGTCGCGCACTCCCAGCTCCTCCAGCACGCGCGCCATAGGGCGCGGCGACCCGTCCACCCCGTACAGCGCGCGCCGCATCGCAGCGACGCACTTGCGCAACGACCCCAGGGTGTCTCCGAACTTGCGCGACTCGTTCCACACGATCGCGCTTTCCACCAGGTCTTCAATGTAATCGTCAAGCACCGCCTCAGTGATGGCGCGCTTATTGGCGAAATAGTAGTACACCAGCTCGCGCGTAATGCCCGCCTCGGCGGCGATGTCTTTCACGGTGGTGGCCGCCACGCCGCGCGTTTCGTAGAGCTTGCGCGCGGCCTGCATGATTTCGCCCGCCTGCCCGCCGAGACGCTTGCTCTCGGAAAGCGAACGCGCACGCCGGCGCGCGGCGTTCGTGTCGCCGCCCTCGCGCGCTGGGCCTCCCAGCGCCTCGCGGCGCCACTGCTCCGTAAGCCCGGCGCAAAGCGGCGCCGACGAGTGCGACCCTTCGGCATGCGCGCGCTCTCCACCGAAACGCATATCCGCATCAGCCGGATGAACAACCCGCCCCTTATTGGACGCAATCGCCATAACGCATTCCCTCCACGCACAACAAAGCTGCCCGCATCTGCCTGCGGGCAGCTTCATTATATAGAGGAAACGCACGACGTGGCGTAAGCATTCAGCGTCAGAGCCAGGCCCTCCGTCTATTCGTTCTCCTCCTTCACGCGGGCATACGCCTTGGTGTCGGAATAGATTTCATCTTTCAGGGGATTGAGCTTGCGTGTGCGGATGCGATACAGCTGCCACGCAGCCAGCGCCACGTTGCTCAAAAGCGCCAACAAACTTACAATGAAGAACGCCGTGGGGTTGTGCGTGGTGGGAATAGGCGCCAACACGTCGGCGAACTGAGGCACCGTCATGATGAACATGATCCATAGAGCAAGCGTTTGAGCACGATGCTGCAGCCACGCCCCTCGCTTGATGAAAAAGGTGGGGATGGTGCAAGCCAGGAGCAGCGCGAGGCCGCAGTATGCCGAATGGTCGGAAATGCAGTTGTAGGTGTAGGCGAAGTTCCACAGATCGTAGGCAATGATCCACGCCCAAATCATGTCAGGCCAGATCATGTCGCGTGTGCGGTCCTTCGAAATGATGATGCCGAACCATCCGCAAATGGTGAGGATGTTCAAGATGCCGGCAATGCCGTTCATGATGTTCCACGGGCCCGATATGGTCCAGAGGTTCTCGACCACGCCGCCTTGCCACAGGCCAAAGCTGTATACCTGGAAATCGCGAATGACCGCCTCGGCTATGTTGACAGCAAGAATCAGAGGCGGAAAGCACAGCGCCCAGCGCTTTTCGTACAAATGATGGATGCGTCCGTCCTTGCCGCGCCACTTCACAAAACGCAGCGCCATGAAACCAAGGCAGCCGGCAAGCGCCGAATAGGTTTTCACCCAGTTAAACCACGTTCCCGTGCCGTACTCGTTGCCCGGAGCGGCGGTTGTAGGCCACACGAATATGGTCATAAGCACAGGCACCACTGCGAAAAGGGCGATGCCGGCCCAAGGCTTCACGCGGCCCAATTCATTGAACGCCATCAAGGCGAACAGCACGAACAGCCAAATCGCCCAATAGATCGGCTCCCCCGCCTGATACAGAATGCCCATGACATCCCCTTCCTCTCGGCGAGCGCACAAAACGCCCGAAGCCAAACGCGCCCGCATTGCGGCGACCGCGGCAGAAGCGGGCCTTCCTAAGGCGAAGTATACGGGCGCATCGCGAGCAAGTCTTTACACTTAAGGCCGTTTTGTAAAGACCGAAAAACAGCGCGGTGATACACTTGAGACATTGGCGCACAGAAAACAAAACCGCACGTCACAGTGCGTTTTGCGGCCTGTTGCGTGGCGGTACGGCACAAGCTGGAACACCCACGGTTCGCCCGCATTCACCGGACGCAATCCACGGGCAGGGCAATTGCCGTAGCCGAACCGTTCGAACGCAATCCAGGCCCGCATGAATGCGCCGCAAGGAGAATCGCTTCGCGCAGCTGTGCGATGAGCGCGCTCGGCGTTCGCCGCATGCCGCGGGGCAGCAGCGAGAGGGGGTCATCATGACCGTTCCCGTTTGGGTCACGCCTATTTCCATGGCCGTCTACATTGTTCTGCTCCTGCTTCTCACCGAATTCATGCGCACGCACTACCGCACGTCGATGTGGGTGTGGGTGGTGTCGCTTATCACCGTGCCGCTGTGGATCATCAACATTCCGGGCGACGACTGGTTCCGCTGGGCCAAAAACCTCTCAGTCATCCTGCCTCTCATTTTTGCCGGCATAGGCCGCATCGCAGCCGTTGAGAACAAGGACACACCGTTTTGGCGCACGATGCGCAAGCGATGGGTGCGCTGGGTGCTCTACGGCATAGTCTTTTGCAACATCGCCGAAGCCACGCTGCGAGACTTCGAGATGGGCAACGTCATGAACGCCATGGCAGGCCTCATCCTGTGCATCACCATGCCGTTCGGCGACAAATACTGGAAATACGACACGTCGAGCCACGGCGAAATCCTGTCTTACACCGTGCCCATGTGGAACTTCCTCTACACCACGTGGAACGCCTGCTTCGTGTACGCCGAGGGGCATGCATACTTCGCCAGCACGTGCTGCATCCTTGCGGCCGCCGAGCTCTACCCCATCATCAAGCGGAGGCCCGAGCTCTATATCACCGGACGAATCTATACACTGGGCGCTCACCTGTTGCTGCGCAGCTGCTTCCCGGCGCTGTTCCCCACCATCATGAACTCTGAGGCGTGGTTCAATCCCGACGTGATGTTCTGGTGGGGCGCCATCAACGGCATTCTTGGTCTGCCGTTCGTGTTCTGGTACTGCTACCAGCTGCACATGGGCAAGGCTGACGTGACCTTCCGCCGCGGCATAGCACGCGAGAAGTATCTGGAAGGCCGCGCCAACGGCACGATAGACGAGTACGGCGATCCGGTAGAGCCCGCCGGAAGACCCGCTTAGCCCAAACTAAGGCGGCTACGCTGCCAAACGTATGCAACGGAAAGAAGCCTGTAGTCATGGGACGCATGCGCAGCCTGGTATGAGGTGCTTATAGATCGACCTCATACCAGGATTCGAGCGTAAGATCGTTCACGCGTTTGAACTCGCTATCATCATTCGTGACGAGCACGGCCCCGCAAGCGCGAGCGGTAGCGGCAATGAGGTAATCGTTCGGACCTATAGGGGTTCCCTTGCTCTCCAGCTCGGCGCGGATGCGCGCGTATTCAATGGAGCACGCAGAGTCAAACGGAACAATCTCAAAGGGGAGCAGAAACGACTCCACAAGCAGCCGATTCCTTTCTGCATCCCGGCTCTTTTCGGCGCCGAGGCGCAACTCCGCCGCAACAACAGCGGGAATGCCAAAAAGACGCGGGTCGCTCTTCCGCAGAACCTCATAGCCAAGAGGAAGGCGACCCCGCATGAAATCTATGCAGACACACGAATCGAGCATGTAGCGAACCATGACCCGCCCCCTAATCATCAAAAGACCCGCGAGGGGTGTCCGAAGCAAAATCGAGCTCTTGCGGAAGTTCGAACGTCTCATCGCAAAGCGCCCCATAGGTTCCCCAAAACGAATCGGGCCATAAGGCAGCCGGCTGCTCGCCGATCTGGCGGCGTGCGTAGCGCGACAACGACATGCCCTCATTCTTCGCCCGACTGCGCAGTTGCTCCATGGCGGCATCATCGAGGTAAAGCGAAAGCTGCGGCATAACCTCCCCCTTTCGTTCAACCATAAACAAGTATATGTACAAGTATACTTTTATGATAGGAAAATCGCAATGAACGACACGATTATCACCGTGAGCAAGCTCGTCGCATGCGCGTTCGTTCATCGCGCCAACAAACGCATGACTACGCAAGCATGCCGAATTGACCGGAGAAAGCATCGGGGAATGCAAGCGGGCGGCCCGAAGACCGCCCGCAATTACGCTTCCGAATGAGAAACTTCTGCGCATACAGCTCTCATGACGCTACGCACGCGCCTCCTGGGTCGCAAGCATCTGCATGATGGCGGGGGCGCCCACGTAAAGCCGCTGCGCGCCCGCATCATCCACCGTGAGCAGCGTGGGTGCCGTCATCACGCCGAGCTTAGCAACCAGTTCCTCATTCTGCGAAGCCAGTAGCTCCTTGTACTTAATGCCCGCCTGCGCAAGCAGAGGCTTCATGCGCTTGCAGTTGGGGCACGTCTCGGTGGTGATCAGGTACGCACCCGCCGGTAACGCGCCGTCCTTCTGCACTGCATGCGCGGCATGCTCGTTGAGAATCGCAGCGGCATCCTCGGAGATGAAGCCCACGTTCTTAGCGGCTCCGGCCTGCCCCTCGGCCTCTTCCGCATCGCCCGCATACCCGCAGCGGCACCCCGCCGCCTCGCGCGCGCTCACGTCCATGTGCGAATGCTCCACGTCGTACACCGTACGGTCATTGTACTCCTGGGCCTTGCCGTCATTCCAGTTCTTCACCGGACGATAGTAGCCCGTGATGCGGCTGTACACCTCGGCCTCCTCGCCGCACTTGGGGCACGTCCACTGCTCGCCCGCCAGGTACCCATGGTTCTTGCACACGGAATACGTGGGGCTCAGCGTGTAATACGGCAGGCGGTAGTTCTCGGCGATAGTACGCACCAGACGCGCCGCGGCCTTCCAATCGGGCAGCTTCTCGCCAAGGAACGCATGGAACACGGTGCCAGAGGTGTAAAGCGTCTGTAACTCGTCCTGCACGTCGAGCGCGCTGAAGATGTCCTCGGTGTAGCCCACCGGCAGATGCGAGCTGTTGGTGTAGTACGGCGTGCCGTTCTCGTTGGCCGTGATGATGTCGGGGTACTGCTCCTTGTCGTGCTTGGCCAAACGATACGACGTGCTCTCGGCCGGCGTTGCCTCAAGGTTGTACAGATCGCCGTATTTCTCCTGGTAGATGACCAGGCGCTCGCGCATGTGATTCAGCACGTCACGGGCAAACGTCTGCGCGCGCTCGTCGGTCATGTCGCACTGCAGCCACTTCGCGTTGAGCGCCGCCTCGTTCATGCCCACCAGGCCAATGGTGGAGAAGTGGTTGTCGAACGTGCCCAGGTAGCGCTTGGTATAGGGATAGAGGCCCGCATCCAGCAACTTGGTGATCACGGTGCGCTTGGTCTTGAGCGAACGCGCGGAAATGTCCATCATGTGGTCCAGGCGACGATAGAAATCGGCCTCGTCGGTGGCCAGATACGCCAGGCGCGGCATGTTGATGGTGACCACGCCCACGCTGCCCGTGCTCTCGCCGCTGCCGAAGAATCCGCCGGACTTCTTGCGCAGTTCGCGCAGGTCAAGGCGCAGGCGGCAGCACATGCTGCGCACGTCGGAAGGCTCCATGTCGGAGTTGATGTAGTTGCTGAAATACGGCGTGCCGTATTTGGACGTCATCTCGAACAGCAGGCGATTGTTCTCGGTGTCGCTCCAGTCGAAATCACGCGTGATGGAATACGTGGGGATGGGGTACTGGAACCCACGGCCCTCGGCGTCGCCCTCAATCATAATTTCGATGAACGCCTTGTTGACCATGTCCATCTCTTTCTGGCAGTCCTTATATTTGCAGTCCTGCTCCTTGCCGCCCACAATGGCGGGCAGGTTCTCCAGGTCCTTGGGCACCGTCCAGTCCAGGGT
>NZ_CALUMA010000024.1 GCF_944321625.1 uncultured Slackia sp. | reverse complement strand
AGGCCCGCATGGGCTCGCCGCCGTCGGCCCCCGCCGCCATGCTCGCGCGCACCCTGCGGTAGCCGTAGGTCCCGCCGCTCGCCTCGAACGCGCGCGCGGCGCGCGCCGCGACCGCCTCCGCGCGCCGGGCGCGCCTCTCATTGGCCGCCCTGGCGTACTCGTAGGAGCTCTTCGAGATACGCAAGAAGGGAAGCAGGTCTCTCAGGCGGTACCCGCAGCCCCTCCTCAATCTCTCGCCCAACTCTGCCTTCTGCGAGTTCGAGAGGCTCGCCGGGTCGCCTGCTTTTGGGTCGCGCATCAGCTCCCTGAGCGCGGCGTTCGCCAGCCGCTCCCTCGCGAGCTCCGCCTCGAGCTCGCCTATCCTCGCCGCCGACTCCTCGTCCATGCGCACCGCCCCCTTCGGGGACATGGTAGCGCATCCGCGCGCCTTGCGCGCCCACGCCGACACGAGGGACGCCGACGCCACGCCGAGCCTGCGCGCGGCGTCGGCGGGCCTCATGCCCGCCCGCAGCAGCGACGCCGCCTCCCTCTTGGTCGCCTCGGGGTAGCGGGCGTGCTTGGCGTGCTCGCAGCGGCCCCGCACCTCCGGCTCCGGCACGCGCAGCGCGCCGCGCTCGGCCAGCCGCAGCCATCCGGCGACCGCCTGCCTGCTGGGTCTGCCGGGCTGCCTGCAGAACGCCGCCACGGTCATCCCGCTCTCGGCGAGGTCCGCCAGCGTCCTCTCCTTGAATTCCCTGCTGTACACAGCGCCCTCCTGCCTCGCGACGCGCGGTCCAGGATTCTGCCGCAGCTCCACTCGGCAAAACTGACACGAACGATCAGATTTACCTCAGAATGGATAACATACTCCGCAAAACTGCCAACATGCATTTCGCAGGAGGGCCATCAGACGACAGTGTTAGAAAAGACGCAGCTGATTTCCTCCATTGCCATATATTTCCGGAGGAAATTCGGGTTCAGCATGTAAACCGATGCCGCGCCTGTCAAGCAAGCCCAAGCAATCTCCTTCCATCCATAGGCCCAGTTCATCGCGTGCGAGCACGAGCGGCATACGGTTATGGACGGGTGAAACGACGGCGTTAGGCTGCGTGGTCACGATGGAGAACCGGCCGGCCTGCTGCACCGCCGCAAGAAACATGACGGGGCTTTCGCCGCCTGGTGCGGTGAAGCGATACCGCTGCTTCACCATGCGTCCCGTTTGCGGGTTGCGCGCCATCTCGCTCGCATGCGTCTCACAGAACCCGAGCGTCGGCACAATGCAGCGGCCTTCGTGTATCGCCGCATCCCACATGCCGCCGCCCGCAAGCGCCGACTCGATACGCGTATTGAACACCACGCCGTTCTTCCAAGGCACATCGAATCCCCAGGTCAAATTAGCAACGGATAGACTCTGCGTCCATGCGCTTGAATTGCGGGATGGATACGGGATAGCGTTCGACACGATAACGGGTGCGGCGTTTTGCGGAAAGGCATCGCGGCGTGCCGGCCAATCAGGCTGCACGAGAAACGGAGTCTGAAACACTATTGAACGCACGATGCCTTCAACCTCGCCGTATTCCAAGACCGTGAACCTATTGCACATCGCGGTCGCCGCCTTCGCTCCGCGCGGCATCATCCACGCGCTCATCGGAATCAAGGGGTACGACGCGCGCTCCCAGAAGAGCAGCGTCACGTCCGTCATGGGTCGCCACGATGACGACACGCCCTCGCTCATGCGCACGGACGATGCGCGCTGCCCGCGTGCGCGACGCGTCATCCAGGCCGGTGAACGGCTCATCAAGAAGAAGCGCGTCATGAGGCGTGAGGAGCGCACGCGCCAAAACAATACGGCGACGCTGCCCACCTGAGCACGACCTAGCGGGTTTGCCGATGCAATCCCCTATTCCCAGGCGTTCAAGCAAGCGAGGAGCGTCGTCCCATACCGCATCGCGGGCGTGCAGCGCGATGCGCGCGTTGGCGAGCGCATCCAGGTGCTCGATCAGACGATCCTCCTGGAATGCCATCGAAATGCGCGGAACAAAAACGCTACCGTCAACGTCTAGCGCCTCGACCGAACCTTCATCGGGATTCTCGGTGCCCGCCGCCATGCGCAGAAGCGTCGTCTTCCCGAATCCGGAGGGGGCCATCAAGCAGACGGGGGCATCGCCCTCTACCGTGAAGGAGATGTCCGAAAACGCCGACACGGAGTCGAACGACTTCCCGACGCCCTTGAATTCAATCCTATCCAGGCGCAAAGCACCCGAATCCCCCGGTGCACAAGCGAGAGCATGAATGCGATCGACGTCCTGCGAACCCCGGCTCGCCACGTCGGCTTGCGAACGCACGCGGGCATCGTCGCACGCACTTTCAAGGCACACGGACCCGTGTTCGAGAGAGGACACGCCTTTAGAAGCAGAGCCAGCCCCCATCCCCCTTGCAGCGACCGCATCGAGCACCCAGGCGAAAGCCTTCTCGAACAGCACGCTTAGCACGACAACCGCAAGCGTCCACGCAAACAGGTCTGGCGTATCGAAATAGATCTTCGCGCCGTACAGCGCCTCGCCCATCGACCCGGCGGGAATGGCGATAATCTCGGCCGCGACGCCCGCCTTCCACGCCATGCCGAAGCTCGACGCGCAGGCTGCGCGGAAATATGGGAGCACCTGCGGCAGATAGATGGCTGTAAACGTGCGCGCAGCAGGCACCCGCAGCACCTGCGCCATCTCCAAAAGGCGCACGTCGGTCGCGCGCACGCCGTCGCACACGTTCTCATAGACGATGGGCGCCACCACCAGCACGCCCACGATCACCGAAAGTTGGGATGCACCTGCCCAGATGAGCGCCAGCACCACGAAGCATGCCACAGGAACGCTCTTCGCCAGCGCCATAGCCGGCGCAAAGAGCTCGCCCGCCCGACAAAATCGCATGGCGATTGCCGCCAGGGCTGCCCCAAATACGACGCCGATGACGAAGCCCGCCACGATACGCAGCAGGGTGAATCCGACACGCCCCCAAAACTCCGCGGTACCGGCAAGCGCAAAAAATCGCGCAAGCACGTCGACGGGACCAGGCAGAAGAAGCGCGCTGTCCATAAGCATCGCAGCAGCCTGCCACAGCATGATCCAAAGCACAACCGCCCACGCACGAATGCGGAAACGGGAGGAAGTATCGCTTCGTGTCTTGTTTGACGCGGCGTCATCACGCTGCCAAAGGCCCATGCTTCCTCCTTTCCTACTCGCATCCATGATACAGAAAAGGCGGCCGCCGCGAATGCGACGACCGCCCCATTGCGCCGAAACGCGCACTAACCCTGGTAATAGAACCCGTCGTCGGGCATCGTGCCGCCCACCGATTCGGGCGCAGCATCGTACAACGTCTGGAGATACCCCGAGAGCGAGGCCTTCATCTCATCCCCGGACATGAAGACGATATTGCAGTACGGGATGGCCTTCTGCGCCACCGCCGCATCGATGATGCCCGCATCACCGATGATCTGCGCGGCCTCATCCACGTTGTCGTTCACGAATGCGATAGAGTCCGCATAGTCGACCATGAACGCCGCCACCGCCTCGGGGTTCTCTTCCACGAACTGGGTGCGGGCAACCACGACGCCGGTGATCAGCTGGGCATCGCTTCCGTTTGCCTGAGCGGTCTCGTCCCATGCGTCGTTGAGGTCGATGGCAATGCGAGCGCCTTCGACCTTGGACAGAGCGCTCGTGGCGAACGGCTGCGGCAGCATGGCGACAACCGTCGGATCGGCCTGAAGCTCGGCCAGACATTCGGCATGCTCGCTCTTCCACTCGATAGTCACATCGGTATCGGGGTCGATGCCGTTGTTCTCAAGCAGATAGCGAAGGGCGTACTCGGGCGTGGAGCCCTTGCCCGCCGAGACGATGGTCTTGCCAGCAAGGTCCTGGATGCTCTGTACGTTCTCATCGGTGCATACGATGTCCAGCACGCCGAGCGTGTTGACCGCAAGCACCTGGACGGCGCCTTCTGTCTTCTGATACAGAACCGCAGCGAGGTTGGCAGGCACCATGCACATATCCAAATCGCCCTGGATGAGCATGGGCGTAAGCTCGTCGGCCGAACCGGCAAGCTCATAGGTGTAGGCGCACGCGTCGCTGATACCGCTTGGCGCTTCGCCCATCATGCCCGCGAGCCCCATGCCCGTGGGGCCTTTGAGCGCACCGATGCGCACCTCGGTAGGCTGAACCTGCTGCGCCTCGGACTGAGCCGCGTCGTCGGCGGCAGGTTCATTCTCGGTCACGACCTGCTGCGAGCATCCGGAAAGCGCTAAGACGCATCCCAGCGCGGCAGCTGCTACCGTCAAAAACGCTCGACGGCTCAGCGACCGCGCACGAATGGCTATCGTCTCTACCTCCACGGCATGCTCCAATCCTCGAGGTGGTTCGAATGCAGAAGCGCCTCGGCCTTCTCGGACAAGGGCGACCCGAGGAAGTTCTCGTAGCACGCCTTGACCGAGGGGTTCTCATGGCTGAAGCGCAGGGCGCTCTTCTTGTCGATGCCGTGCAAAATGCCGGCACGCGGCGCGGCCCACTCCTCGCCCTCATGAATGGGCTGGCCGCCGCCGCCCACGCACCCGCCGGGACACGCCATGACCTCAACGAAATCATAGTCGACTTCGCCGCGCTCGATGGCGGTGCACAGCGCATCCGCGTTGGAAAGGCCGCTGGTCACGGCGATGCGAAGCGTGCGGTCGGGCAGCTGGAAGCTCTTCTCGCGCCAGCCGCGGTCGGCGCCGGCGCTGCGCACCTCGGCGAACGCCTCCACATCGGGGTTCTCGCCC
>NZ_CALUMA010000023.1 GCF_944321625.1 uncultured Slackia sp. | reverse complement strand
CGGGTGTTTTGCATTACGTGGGCAACAAAGAGGGCCTTCTGTTTGAGGTCGTCGAGCACTACTACGATCGCACGAGCACGGACAGCGACTATTTCTCGCTCTTTGAACCCGGCGGCGCATTGTTTGGCAAGCGCCCCAAGATTCCCGAATACATGCGCCTCATCGTGGCGGAAAACGCCCACCAGCCAGAAATGGTCATGCTTTTTCAAACCCTTAACACCGAGGCGATTTCTCGCACCCATCCCGCACACGATTACTTTGCTGACCGCACGCGCCGGGTAACAGAGCGGCAGGCGGACAAGCACAACTGGTCAGTGCCCAAAGGCGTTGATGCCGGCCTTACGTTGTCGGTTGCCCTTGCCGCCATGTACGGCCTGGAGGGCCGCTGGCTCGCCCGCCCCGACGAGATCGATTACGAGGCGGAGTGGGCTCGTTTTGAGGACGTGCTCTTCCCACTGCCTCTGTGGGAGGGTTACCGGTAAGCACCACCCATAAGCAGTAGTTTCGGCATAGCCCTCGGCGAACGTCCTCGGCCTTTGGCCTGCGGAATGTTCGCCGGGGGCTTTTCCGGAGCTGCATAGGACCAATCTGCCGTCCATCAAGAACGATAAAACCAAAAGAGAAAAGCCGACCCAGAAGGTCGGCTCGGCAATAGCCACATTATTCCAGCTCTTGGCATGCGTAGCCCGCACATAGGGGGACACGCGGGCTACGCAAATGCCGGAGGGGAGATGGGCGGACAAACCGCCAAGTACGGAAGAAGCCTTTACGCCTCGGCCGCCTTCGCAGCACGCGCCTCCGCCTCATCCTTCAGCGCCTTCTTGTCTGCAATGCGGACGAAGGGGATGAACAGCAAGGCGATGGCGAGAATGGATGCGACCACAATAATCACCAGACCGATGCCGCCCGTGAAGAAGTTGCTGATGGGCAGGGGCACCACGAAAGGCATGGAGATGGTGGGGTTAAAGGCGTTGCCAAGGCCCAGATAGAAGCCTACGAAGGCGCACAGCCACGCCACTGGCTTGAGCAGGATGTAGGGGATGAACATATAAGGGTTCATCGCAATCGGGGTACCGAACATGATGGGCTCGGAGATGTTAAAGATAGCGGGCACGAGCGCGATGCGGGAGAGAGCCTTGAAGCTCTCGGACTTTCCGGTAAGCAGCGCCAGCTCCATACCAAGGGCGTCGGACGAACCGATAGCCATCAGGATAGAGAACTGCAGGTACGGCATCGGATCGCCAGCGAGGAATGCTTCGGTGTTGGCAAGGCCGCAGGCGGCCATCACAGGCATGTAGACGCTCATAAGGACGCTGGGGTGGATACCGAAGAAGAACAGCACGTTGCACAGGGTGAAGTAGATGAGCACTGCCGCAGGCGAGGAACCCAGGCCCATGACAGGCGTGGAGATAATGGCGTTGACCGCGGTGTAGATATCGCCCCATGCAGTGAACGTCATGCCCCACTTAAGCAGCGTGAAGCTCGTGAAGATAACAATGGCGCACAGCATCGGCGACAGCGAGTTGGACACGAACGGCGGTACGCTATCGGGCAGCGGCACGGCAATGTGCTTCATGAGGAAGTGAAGCAGCGCGGGGACTACGAGCGCAACCACAAGGGCAACAAACAGGCCGTTGCTGCCCATATAAGTCGTGGGGATGAAGGTCATACCGTCCTCGGTGCGGCCAAGCGGAATGAGCAGAAGCGCGACACCGATGGAGGCTACCACGGAAGCCATGCCCTTGTTACCGAGCACCTCGCCGAACGAATGGGAAACCGAAGCGCACATGTAGAGCGCGCCCAAGTTCATGGTCACCACAAGCACATCGTTGATGACAGAGGCAAGTCCCGTGCTGTTTAGGAAATCCTGCAGCGGCGGGATGGGCAGGCCGACCAAAATGGAGAGCAGCGCCACGCCCAGGGTCACGGGCATGGTGGACATCATGCCCGCCATGAGGCCTTGAACTACCTTAAACGAAGAGAATTTCTGGGCAACAGGACCGACGTACTTTTCTAGAAAGCCCTGTATGGTGTTGAGGATGCCCACAATCTCACCGATCCTTTCATGTTCTGTTCGAACCTTCCAACCATTCACGTAAGCGGATATGCCGAGGTACACAAATCCGTTCCGGGCGCTACACGCGCTCGAGCACCACGAGCCAATCCCCCAAATTCGGCTTCGCGGGAAGCGTGAGGGTGCCCTCTTGGGCGCGAACCTCCTCTCCTTCTGCGTAGGTGCCCTCGCGCGGATCAAACCACCGCGCCCGGTAGACAGCGGCATCGTCGATGCCGTCGATCTTGAGTGAGCGCCGCGCCGTGTCGCCGTAGTAGGCAACGATGCGCGCACGGTCGGCCGTCGCCGTAGCGAGCGGCGCCTTGTTGGCGAAGAGATTGCCCCCGTCGCCCACGGTCACAGGTGCGAGCTCCCAGAAGTGCACGCCCTCGTAGAAGCGACGCATGTATCCCATCTGCGTGGCGCCGGGTGCATCTACGGCCTCGACCCACGTGACGTTGAAGCGGTTGAAGATGGCAAAGAAGGGGTTCATCTCCTTTACCTTCTCCCACACGTTGTCCCAAATGCCTTGGGCACCGTAGGTGAAACCGGCGCCACCAAGCTGGATGGACATATACGCCACACGGCGCAGCAAATCCGCCGTGCACAGACGCGTGCCCATCTCCTCGAGCGTGGAGCACAGCTCGTACATAGCCTCGCCCTCGACGAAGGGCTTGCCCGGGTGCTTTGCGAAGAAGTCCGCATAGTCCTCTGCCGTGATTAGATAGTCACCGTGCCCTGCCTGGTTTAAGGTGAAGTCAAACCAGGACTCGTTTTGGTAGTAGTCCGGGAAGGGGCGCTCGTTGGTGTAGTGCGCCGTCTGAAGCGTGCCGTAGCCATCTCGACGCTCAATCTCGAGCGCCACCTCACGCCAACGATCAACATGACGCTGGTGAACCTCGGGCGTCAGGTCGTACCCGGCCGTCTCGCCCGCGAGCGTCCAGACCATGGGCAGCGCGCCATAGCGCGCCAGGATATAACGAGCAAGATGCTTCTGATGCTCGATGCCACCCTCTCGATTGATAGCAAAGCACCACGCCTGCCCCAGCGCGTTTACCAAGCCGGCATCCGCGATATAGGCCATGCGGCGGTCCAGCTCGTTCTGGTAAAACGCAACATTGGGAAGATCGCGCTCGCCGTTCTCACCGGGATGCTCGCCTTCCACCCAGAAGTGGTTCACCCCCGGCCCCATGTCGGAGCGCAAGTTGGTTTGGTAGACGGTATAACCCTGCGCCACGCGCTTATCGACCATGCCACGGAACTGGCTCTGCATGCCGGGGTGATTGGATTCATCCCAGCGCTCGCCCCACGAAGCCTCCCAGTGCGTATCTCCCAACCAGAAAAACGGCGTACCGTCCGCATGCTCGAAATACCGACCGTCGGCGGACACTTTAAGAAAACCATGCTGGTAGATGGCGAGTTCTCCTTCGTAAGGTACTGCCTCAAGCACGCCGGTACAGCCGTCGAGCCCCGTCGCCTCGGGCGCCTCAAGCGCGTATGTCCACACACCGGTCTCGGTGGGGGCAAACGACACACGCCACACATTGCCGCCGTCCCAATAGGCTTCGCGACGAATGACACGTCCCGAGGGCGCCGTGAATGCAGCCCAGATCTCCACATCCAAAAACGGATTGTCATACGTGCCCGCCGCCTCAAACGTGAGGATGCCAGCGCGCCATAACTCAAAGGCAGGCGTTGCTTCGCTCATGGAATACTCCTTTCTAGGGCAAAAGGCCCTCTATTCAAGCCCCGCGCGGCGTGCATGGGCAACCGCAAGGTCAACGAGCAGGGGTGCGTCTTCTTGGCAAAGGAAGCCTTGGCTCACCAGCTGCGCGGTGTCGTCCTCGCACAGCTCGCGGTAATGGGCGAGCGTGCCGTACAACTCGGAGAGCATCGCAGCGGAGAAGGTCTCCTGGTGCCCAAAAAGCCCATCCGTATCGGCGGTTTTGTCCACCGTGCCCGACCCAGGCACCACGCGACTCGTGTTGGAATAACGCGCTACGGGGTGCTCGAGCAGACACGTGCGGAGACCCCCCTTGGAATTGCCGAACGCGTCCTTCACGTTCTCGCCGTGACAGTCCACCGGAATCCGCGAACAGGACGCAGGCGCCGCACCGGTGCGCACCCAGCGGAAGAGGTTGCGAAACGCTGCATGGAACAGCAGCTGCGAGGGGTAGTCGTTGGGCTCGTCGTGAAGCCCGGTGTAAACAGGCAGGTGATTGATGCGCTTAAGGTCGGGGTCGTTTTGGTAGTAGTCCAAATAACTCCACTTGGTGTCGTGGCTCGCACCGGTCACCTCGTAGAGCCGATACTTGAAATCAGACCGATCGCTGTCGGGCAGCATGCAGCGCCACGATTCGAAGCGCCCGTTCTCGCTCTCCGTTTGCACCGCGATGAACGGTTCGCCGCAGCGCTCGACGCGGCGGAGCTCCGGTGCATAGGCGCGGGCACTCTCATACTGATTCACGGGAATCACCATAGAATGAATGCCGCCGCCCGAGAGGTAGCCGTCAAACACCCGCGACCCACGCGCCACGTCCTCGCGGTAGGCAAAGCTGTTGAGATAGCGGAAGAGATAGGCGCCGGACTGCGACCATCCCGTGAGGCACAGGCAGTCGCGACGATAGGTGACAAGCGGATTATCTGCGTCATTGGAGCGCAGCTTCCAGGCAAGATCGGTGAGCATGTCCCAAAAGAGACCGGGCTCGTAGGTGATGTCGATGTCGGGCAGAGCGCCTCCGCGCACGAGCTCAGCAGGGTCGAACAGAAACGGCGTTTCCGGCGTGGGGTTCGCCCACGAGAGCGCCGCATACCGGCGCGTATCAAACTCGACAAGCTTTGGAATGGTGTTGGGCTTGCTGGTGATTCCAACGTAGATATCGCCCGAACGCAGGAACTCCCCATGACCCAAGATCCACATGCGCTCGATTTCCATAAACGAAGTGGGATTGATGATCTCCACCACCACGTTGCCGCTTGCCTGCTCAGGATCGATGGGAGCGCGCACGACGATACGATTCACATACGGCGCCTCTGGAGTGAGCACCTCGACCGCACCGGCATCGTTGATGGAACGATACACGTTCGCCGTTCCGCGCACATAGTACTCGCGCTCCACGTATCCGCGAGCGGAAAGATGACAGTAACGCTCCGCACTGGAAAACGGATACGAATTCGATGTGACGGGAATCTCGTTGATGGCACTGATCATATGAACTCCGTCCATGGACGTTTGCTGAGCTTGGTTGTTGATTTTTCTTTTGTGGGCACTTAATTGGAACGAAATGTTTAGCAAAACGACTTAAGCGGTAGCAGACACCCCGCGAGTGGTTGCCGCGCGTCTTTATCGAACCAGCTCCACTCGGTACAATGTCCTCGAAAACAAGAAACACGCGGCGAAGGAGTCCGTCATCGCATGGCAGTGACCGCAAAAGAAATCGCACGTCAGCTGGGACTTTCCGCCGCCTCAGTGTCCTTCGCCCTCAACGGACGACCCGGCGTTTCTGCCGAAACGCGTGCCCGGGTTCTGAAAGCGGCACGCGCCCTGGGATATGAGTTTCCCGATACACGGGAAGCGGAGTCCGGCACCATCGTTTTCGTGTACTACAACCGTCACAAGATTTTCGACACCGCGTTTTTCTCGCAAATGGCGCGCGGCGCTAAGGAAGCTACAGAAGAGGCAGGCTACCGCTTCATTACCACCGAGATCGCATCGTTTCGAGACATCGCAGTTCAAATTCAACATCTCGTAGAGCTACAGCCCGCTGGCGTGCTCTTACTCGCCACGGAAATGGGCATGAATGACCTCATGCCGTTTGCAGCCCTCGACCTGCCCATCACGCTTCTTGATACGTGCCATTCCTGTGGGCTCGACCGCGTACAGATCAACAATCACGAGGGCGCTCATATTGCCGTGGAATATCTTTTTAGCCGCTATGGAGAAATGCCCGGACTCCTTAAATGCAGCAATCGCATCAGCAACTTCCAGGACCGGGAAGATGGCTACTTTCTCGCCGTACAGCGCAACGGTGCCTCAGCACGTCGCGCGATCGTCCACGAGCTCGCCGCCGACGTTGCCGGAGCCAAGCAAGACATGCTCGCTATCATCGATGCGGGAGAACCGGTTGCACGCTCGTATTTCTGCGACTTCGACACCATCGCACAAGGTGCCATGCAGGCATTTCTTGAGCGTGGCTACCGCATTCCGGAAGACGTCGCCTTCATAGGGTTCGACAATGCGCCGGAATCCGCACGCTCCACGCCGCCGCTCACTACCATCAATGTCCCCGCCGCCTACATGGGGTCCATCGGCGCACGGCGCCTTATCGAGACCCTGCACGAGGGAGAGCACCACCCACTCACCATCGAGGTGGGCGTATCGCTCATTCCCCGCGCTTCATCGTAAGAGCATGAGCATGCGTCCCCGCGGGCGCTGGAAACACGTCGAGCCAAAGACCGCTTTCCCGCATTGGAACGGCAT
>NZ_CALUMA010000022.1 GCF_944321625.1 uncultured Slackia sp. | reverse complement strand
GACCCTCCCGACCGTATCGGGCCCATGGGGCAGGGGGTTGGCATGGCCGGCGCCACCGTGTACGAAGCGGTCAAGCGCGGCGTGGCGCTCGTGAACTTCCACACCGCCCTCGATGTGAGCGCACAGGCGCGCGAGATGCTTCCCGGCATGCTTCGCCTGGCGGTATCGGGCGTGCTCGAGCCTCTGCCGCATGACTCCGACCGCGGCTACGGGCAGGTGTGCACGCTCCCTGAAGGCGAAGGCGCCGTCACGCTCGAGCGCCTCGGCGCACGCTGCACGGCCGTGTTCGGCCGAGCGCCGCGCATTTGGGGTGACATGGACCGCCTCCTTTCCACGGTGGTCACATGGACCGGCAGCGCTTCGGGCGCGCTGGAAGAATGCCTTGCACGAGGAATCGACGCCCTGGTGTGCGGAGAGGTGAAGTACCACGACGCCCTGGCCGCATCCGAAGCAGGCCTCTGCATCATCGAGCTTGGCCACGACGTATCTGAGCTTCCGTTTGCGAACGTGCTGGGCGCCGCTGCGATTCGCGCAGGCGTTCCGCGCGAGCGTGTGTTCCATATCGCGCAGAACGGCAACTGGTGGCACCCCGAGGCGGTTCGGGCGTAACGCGCACGCGCACACCTCGACAGCCATCGGAAAAGCGCTTCTCCACGCTGGTGAGCCCCAGCACGCGCATCTTCGTGGATATGCGGTGAATAACGACGAAATTGGCGTGAAAAGGAGCGAAAAAATCGTTGCACCCCGGGTATTCGCGTGATATAGTAGCCAGGCTTTTTGCTTATAACCAGATAACCATCTGAAGTAACGGAGTGAGAAATTATGTCTAAGGTTTGCGAAATTTGCGGTAAGCACCCTGTCGCGGGTCGCAGCATCAGCCATTCCCATCGAGTCACCAACCGCACCTTCCGTCCCAACATCCAGAAGATCACCGTTCTGGAGAACGGCCGTGCGGTCAAGAAGAATGTGTGCACGCGCTGCATGAAGGCCGGCAAGGTCACCCGCGCGTAAATTACGCTGCATCGCATTGCTAAAGCCCGCTTAGGCGGGCTTTTTTGTGTGCTGAGACCAATGCATGCGCCGCCCGAATACACCACGGGTGACATTTGGGATATACTTTACGGATGTCTTACAGCGGCATTCGACGTTGCGCGCCCTCTTCGGCGCGGTCAACGCATTAAGAGAAAGGGTACCCATGTCCGAGCAGATTCCTGGCAATCTCCACGTATCCAACGATGTGCTCGCCGACCTGGCAGGCAACGCCGCCCTTGGATGCTACGGCATCGTGGGCATGGCGGCTCCGACCCTGCAGGACGGCATCGCCAAGATCCTCCCCGCCAACCGCCTGCGCCGCGGCATCGTGGTCACCACCACCGAGACCGGTGTCCACGTGGATCTGTATGTCGTCGTCGAATACGGCACCAACATCAACACCGTGTCCCAGAACCTCATCGATAACGTGACCTACGTGCTCACCGAGTACGCTGAGGTTCCGATCGACGGCGTCGAGGTACACGTGCAGGGAATCAAGGTGCGCAAGTAGCGCCGAGCATCGAGGAGAATTCGACCGAAATGACAGCTTATACGACTAACGACGTCCTTAACGCGATCGCTGCGGCTACGAACGCTCTGTCCGAGCGCAAGGACGAAGTAAACCGCCTCAATGTGTTCCCCGTGCCCGACGGCGACACCGGCACCAACATGTCGCTGACCATGCAGATGGTCGTCGACAACCTGGCCCGCCTGCCCATCGGGGCCGGCGACGCCGAGATCCGCAAGGCCATCACCACGGGCGCTCTCATGGGCGCGCGCGGCAATTCCGGCGTCATCACCTCCCAGATCCTGCGCGGCCTGTGCGAGGGCTACGAGGGTCACGACAGCCTGTCCACCGAGGCCCTGGATTCCTGCTTCGCCCGCGCGGTCGAGGTCGCGTTTCAGGCGGTGCGCAAGCCGGTGGAGGGCACCATCCTCACCGTCGTCAAGGATGCCGCGGCAGCCGCCAAGAAGGCGCGCAAGAAGAAGCTCTCCCTGGAGGACGCCCTGGATGCCGTGGTGGCCGAGGCCTACGCTTCCGTCCAGCGCACCCCCGAGTTCCTTCCCGTGCTCAAGGAGAACGGCGTCGTGGACGCCGGCGGCTTCGGCCTGGCCATCCTGATTGATGCCTTCACCGCCTCGCTCACCGGCAAGGACGGCTTCACGGGCGACGCCATGGCGTTCGCTCGCCCCGCCCCCAAGGTCGAAATCGAGCAGATCAACGATTGGGAAGGCTCCCAGTACCGCTACTGCACCGAGTTTTTGGTGCATTCCTCCACGGTGGACGTGGATGAGGCCAAGGGCTTCCTGCCCACGATGGGCGACTGCGACCTCATGGTGGGCATGCACCCCAACTTCAAGGTGCACGTGCACTCCAACCGCCCCGACCAGGTTCTGGGCTGGTTCCTCACGCACGACTGCCAGATTTCCGAGGTGCACATCCATAACATGCAGCTGCAGAGCCAGGAGCGCACCGAAAAGCTTGAGGCCGAAGAGAAGGCCGCCCACAAGCCCCTCGGCGTCGTTGCCGTGGCTCCTGGAGCAGGCAATGCCAAGATTCTCGAATCGCTGGGCGTGGACGTCGTCGTATCCGGCGGCCAGACCATGAACCCCTCCACGGCTGACATCCTGGAGGCCGTGAACAAGGTCAACGCCGACAGCGTGATCATCCTGCCCAACAACAAGAACATCATCATGGCCGCCCAGGCCTGCGTTGATGTTTCCGAGAAGCCTTGCGCCGTGGTGCCCACCACCAGTGTGCCCCAAAGCTTCAGCGCCCTGTTCGGCTTCGATGCCGACGCCTCCCTTGAGGAGAACGTCGAAGCGATGACCGACGCCTACGCCGATGTGAAGACCGGCGAGGTCACCCATGCCATCAAGGACGCCAAGGACGCGCACGGCAACCCCATCAAGGACGGCGACGTCATCGGCATCGCTGACGGCTCCATCGAGGCCGTAGGCTCCGACGTGTCCGACGTCGTGCTGGAGCTTCTGCGCGTCATGGACGCCGACGACGCCGACACCTGCACGCTGCTCGCCGGCGAGCAGTTCTCCGACGAAGAGCTCGAGGCGCTGTCCTCCCGCATCGAAGAAGCCTACGAGGACCTCGAGATCGACGCGCATCGCGGCGAGCAGGCCCTGTATCCAGTCGTCTTCTCGCTTGAATAAGGATTCTCGGCGCTCATCATGACCGACCGCTTGGCCGCCACCCTTGCTTCCGACGCCCCCGTAACCGCCGTTGCGGGGGTAAGCTCGGCGAGGGCGGCGGCTTTGTCGTCTCTGGGCATCCGAACCGTGCGCGACCTTCTGACGCACTATCCGAGGCGCTATCTTGACATGTCGCGCCTCACCACCATCGCCGATGCGCGTATCGGCGAGAACGCTACGATCGTGGCCACCGTCCACGAGGCGATCGTGAAGCGCCCCAAACCGAAACTGGATTTGACCGAGGTGACGCTCGTCGACGGGACGGGCACGCTCATCGCGACGTTCTTCCGACAGCCGTGGCTCGCTAAAGCTCTTACGCCTGGAACGCGGGTGAGCGTAGCGGGCGAAGTGGAGTTCAATTACGGTTTCAAACGCATGACCGTGCCGTTCCTCGATAAGCTCGACGCCGACGAAACGGCCCATGGCCGCGTCATTCCCGTGCACGGCGCTACCGAAAAAGTGCCGGCAAGCCAGATGCGCCGCTTGGTCGCCAACGCGCTTGACCTTGCCACGCCAGCCTATGATCCGTTGCCTTTGGACCTGCGCACGAAATACCGCCTGATCTCGCGCAACGCCGCGATTCATGCCGTCCATTTCCCCTCGTCGATGCAGGAAGCCGCCCAGGCGCGGCGCAGACTCGGCTACGAGGAGGTGCTCTTGCTGGAATTGCACCTCATGCGCGAATCAATCAGGGAATCGCAGGGGTCGCCGGCGCGCGAGCACATCGTCGACGGCGAATGCATGAAGGCATTGATCGCCGCTCTGCCGTTCTCCCTGACTGAAGATCAAACTCAGGCTATACAAGACATTCTGGGGCGCATGGCGGCACCCGAACGCATGGAGCACATGCTTCTCGGTGACGTGGGCACCGGCAAGACCATCGTGGCCGCCCATGCCCTTGCCGCCGCGGCCGATACCGGCACGCAGGCCCTCATGATGGGCCCCACGGAAGTTCTGGCGAACCAATATGCCTCCTCGTTGGGGCCGCTCCTCGATGCCGCAGGAATCTCGTGGACGCTTATCACGGGGTCCACGCCGCAGGCGCAGCGCGAGGCCGCCATCGAGGGGCTTGCCTCGGGCGCCATCTCCATCGCATTCGGCACGCACGCGCTGCTCGAGGACTCCGTTGCCTGCAAGGACTGCTCGCTCGTGATCGTTGACGAGGAACAGCGCTTCGGCGTTGACCAGCGCGCCAAGCTCGCCGAGAAGGGGAGGGGCGCCGACGTTCTGCTGATGACCGCAACGCCCATTCCGCGTTCGCTTGCCCTGGCGCTCTACGGCTCTATGACGCTGTCCTATGTGCGCCAGATTCCCTTCGACCGCCCGCCGCGCACCACGCGCGTGCTGGGCTTTCGCGAAAGGGGCCGCGCCTACGACGCCGCGCTCGAAGCCTGCAAACGCGGCGAGCAGGCATACGTCGTGTGTCCGCTGGTGGGCGAGAAGAAGCCCGCGAGCGATAAAAAGAAGCGTAACGAGGCGCAGGAAGAAGACGCATTCGAGCCCTATATCGAATCCGATGCCGACATGGTGGGCGATAACGCCAAAGCCGCCGAAGCCGAAGCTGCCTTCCTCCAGGCGAAGACGTTTTCCGCCTACAAGGTGGGCCTCCTGCACGGCCGCATGAAGGCCGACGAGAAGCGCCGTGTGATGGAGGAATTCCGCGAGGGCAAGATCGACGTGCTGGTAAGCACCACGGTCATCGAGGTAGGCGTCGACGTGCCGCGCGCCACCGTCATGATCGTCGAGGACGCCGACCGCTTCGGCCTCTCCCAGCTTCACCAGCTGCGCGGGCGCGTAGGACGCGGCAAGCTTCCTGGCGAGGTGTACCTCATCGCGGCGACCTCGAACGACGAAGCGCTGGCGCGCCTTTCGGCCATGGAAAAGACCGATGACGGCTTCGAGCTCGCTGAATACGACCTCTCGCTGCGTCGCGAAGGCGATATTCTGGGAAACAGGCAGCATGGCGCCTCGGCGCTCAAGCTCATCAATGTCGTGCGCGATGCTGCCGTTATCGAAGCCGCCCATCAGGACGCGCGCGCCATCGTAGAGCGCGACCCCCAAGGCCAAACCGATGCGGTACGCGCGCTGTACCACGAATCCGACGCGATGTTCGCGTCCGAAGAGCCCGCCTTGCGCAGGGCGCGATAGGAGGAATCCCGATGAGAGTCATTTCCGGGCTGTACCGCGGGCGCCCGCTTAAGGCCCCCAAAGGCGACGGCACCCGCCCTACGACCGACCGCGTGAAAGAGACGCTCATGAGCTCTCTCATAAGCGCGTACGGCCCCCTGGAGGGCGCGCACGTCCTGGACGCCTTTGCCGGCAGTGGCGCGTTGGGCATTGAATGCCTTTCGCGCGGCGCCGCAAGCGCTCAGTTCTTCGAACGCGACCGCCTGGCTCTCGATGCGCTCAAATCAAATATCGCCGCGCTGCGCATCCCGCAGGACCGCGCACGCGTGTTCAAGGCCGACGTGATGAAGAACCCGCCCGTGTTCGGTGCGGTTCCGTACGACATCGTGTTCCTGGACCCTCCCTACGCGTACGACCCCGCCGACGTACTGGGCTTTGTTCAAACGCTCGTTGAAAAAGGCCGTCTCTCCTCAAATGCCGTGGTCAGCTATGAACATGACGCTTCGACCGCTATAATGTCGTATTTGGGTAAAAACGCCCTTGATATGCATATTCTTTCAACCAAGCGCTTCGGCGGCACCGCCATCGACCTGCTTGGCTTCGAATCCGACTAGCGCAAAGCGCGGGAAAAGGGGAACGAACATGAAGAAAGCGCTGGTGCCCGGCACCTTCGACCCGATTACTAACGGGCATCTAGACGTGATCACGCGCGCCTCCCAGATTTTCGATGAAGTCGTGGTAGGCGTGGCCGCCTCGGTGGGGAAGGGACCTAAGGGCCCGCTCTTCTCGCTGGACGAGCGCGTGAAGTTCGCACGCGAGGCCACGGCCCATCTGGACAACGTCACGGTCATGTGCTTCAACGACCTTCTGGTTCACTTCGCCGAGAAGATCGGAGCCAACGTGGTGGTCAAGGGCCTGCGAGCCATCACCGACTTCGAATACGAGTTCCAGATGACCGCAGCCAATTATCGCCTGAACAAAAACATCGAAACCATGTTCATCATGTCTCCGCCGGAGTACATGTATCTTTCCAGCTCGATTGTGCGTGAAATCGCGTCTTTCGACGGAAACGTATCCGACCTGGTGCCCGATGGTGTGGAAAAAGCATTGAAGCAGCGTTTTAGTGATAAACTATAAGGATAGTTCGCGTATTATCGCACGTTGCAACGCTTTTTGAGGATAACGGGCAGACAATGCCCCTGAACGATCGCTGCTAGGCAGCAACACGAAAGGGACGAAATGGACGAAACTGGAGTTCAGGGACTCCTCGAGGAACTCACCATTCTTCTTGAGGAATCCAAGCCGGTGTTCGGCAAGAGCAATCTCCGCCAAGTCGATATCGCGGCTGCTTTCGAAATCATAGATGAAATCAACGACGTCTTCCCGGGCGAGTTCGCTCAGGCTCGCCAGATTGTGCGCGAGCGCCAGAGCCTCCTGGACGACGCCGAGGCCGAAAGCTCCCGCCTGATCGAGGACGCCCGCAGCCAGGCGATGACCATCGCCAGCGAGCAGGAAATCGTGCGCATCGCGCAGCAGCAGGCCGACACCATCATGGCCGACGCGCGCGAGCTCGAGCGTCAGACTCGTGCCGGCGCTGAGGATTACGCCGACGAGGTGTTCGGCCATGTCGAGCAGAGCCTTGACACGCTGATCACCAGCGTGCGTCGCTGCCGCGACCGCCTTAACAACCAGGGCATCGGCCGATAATGGATCCGTTGATCATCGAGATTCCTGCCGAGCTCTTCGCGCCTGCGGAGAGCTCTTCATATGCGGGCGAATTAGCGCTGAGCTCCTTCGAATTCGGCCCTGACGAGTATCGAGCGCCTAAGCCGTTCGTATGGAACGCAGCCATCACCAACGTGGGCGGTGCGTTGCTGGTTTCCGGCACCGTAAAGGGCGAGACCGTTACCGCCTGCGCTCGCTGCCTCGAAGACGCGGCGTTTCCCATCGAGGGCGAGATCGAGGGCTATTACCTGATCGAAGGCGAGGGCGAAGCCCCTGACGATATGGAGGAAGACGAATTCGACGTGCTTCCCGAGGACAATAAGCTCGACCTCGAGCCACTTATCCGTGCTGCAATCTATGTGGAGCTGCCTCTTATTCCGCTGTGCCGCGAGGACTGCAAGGGCATCTGCCCCACGTGCGGTGCGAACCTCAACGAGGGTCCTTGCGACTGCGCCCCCGAGTCTTCTGATGAGGACGACGGCATCAACCCGAACAATCCGTTTGCCGCGCTCAAGGGCCTAAAGTTCGATTAGCGGAATCTGCGCGCATTAAAGCGCGATAACCGCCGCATACTTGCAAGAAGAGCCTCCGGATGGAGGCTCTTTTCGTGCTGGGTTACCTTCTACTCGGCCAAATCAAACTCGACGGCGATGCCCTCGATGGTCATGCGGAGCGTGCCCATGTGCACGGCATGCACGAGGTGGGCGAGCGTTTCGCCGAGCGAGAAGAACTTCTGCTCGACCGCCCATGAGTGCCAATTGGGATACTTCCAATGCGCGTTGGACGTGATGGCAATCAGGTCGTGATGCCCCGCGCGTACCAGCTCCTCCATCTCGGACAGGCGCTCATAATGGTGGGCCTTGAGCTGGTCAACGCGGCGGGCCAGCTGAGTGAACACCTCGCCGTGGCCAGGAAGAACAAGGTCGACGTCAAGATTGCGCACTTTATCGAGGCTGTCGAGGAAGTCCTGGAGCTCGTCGGTCTCCAGGAAGAACGACGAGATGTTGGGCGTGATGCGCTCGAGCACGTGATCGCCCGAGATGAACAGGCGCTTTTTCTCGTCATACAGGCAGATATGGGTGGAATCATGCCCCGGCGTCTCGATCACGCGAAAACGGTAGCCGCCGCGCTCGATGATGTCGTCCTCTTTGACATAGATGAGCGGGTAATCTTCCTTGAGGGGAATGAGCTCGCTGGACAGTGAGCTGCGGTCGGGGTGCTGACGGCGGCTGCGCGCATCGTCGTAGATGGCGTCAACGATCGGCAGATAGGTGCGGCGCTCCATGGCAAGACGCGCATGGACCTCCACAAAGGAGTGCATGTGCGCGAAGATGCTCATCTCTTCGCTGTAGATGCGCTCAAGGCACCCGGTGTGGTCGGGATGGCTGTGCGTGAACAGCAGATCCACGTCATCGAACGTCAGGCCGAAGGCGGAGAGGCCGTCTCTCAGCGCCTCCTCGCATTCGGGGAGCGAGAACCCCACATCGACCAGAAGGGGCCTGATGTCGTCAAGGATCAGATATGAATTGAGCGCCTTCAGAGGATTGTTGGGCAGGGGAACCTTGATAAGGTACACGCCCTTCATGACCTCTTGGGGCTGTATGGTGTCAGACATGGCGATTCCTTGTTGAGTAGCTATCACGGTTACTTTTGTTCACCAGATACAGTAAAGTAATCGAACGCGGTAATGGGGAAATGACCCCAGAGGGCACTAAAATTCCATGTGAACCTGGATTAAGTTCTTGCATGGTGTCGTGCGCTTTGGTATCATTCCCGTTCGTCTGATTTTTGGCAATCAACCGTTTCGGCCTCACCAGCTGGGCCGAATGGATTAAAGGAGATGGAAAACCATGGCAGTGCCTAAGCGTAAGACCGGTCGTGCCCGTACTCATTCCCGCCGTAGCGCGAACAGCATCGTTGCTGCTCCCGCTCGTTCCATTTGCCCCCAGTGCGGCGAGGTTAAGCTCCCTCACCGCGTGTGCGGCAATTGCGGTTACTACGGCAAGCGTGAGGTCCTCGAGACCGAATAGCGTCGTCGCACCAACGGACTGAACGAATATTGCCGGCTTTCGAGTCGGCAATTCGTGTATACGGAGGCAGTTACGATTCGGCGTGACGGTTCGTTTACAACGGTTTGAAAACCCTTAAGCGCCCTCTCGTCTGCGGTATCGTGGCAGAAACCATTACTGCGGCCGCATATGCGTCAATGCGTACGGTCCTTCAGATGGAAAGGAACAAAATGTCTAATTCCGAACATGTTGTCGTGGCCGTCGATGCCATGGGCGGAGACAACGCGCCGTCCGTCGTGCTCGAAGGCGTCGCCCTGGCGCTTGAAGAGGACCAGAACCTCGAGGTGGTGCTGGTAGGCCCCACCGACATCGTCGAGCCGTTCGCGGCGTCTCACACCCGCTGCACCGCACAAGCAGCCTCCGAGGTCATCGCCATGGACGAGCATCCCGCCGAAGCCGTTCGCAAGAAGAAGGATTCGTCCATCGTTGTGGGCTGCCGCCTGGTCAAAGAGGGTGCCGCCCAGGGCTTTTTCTCGGCCGGCTCCACCGGAGCATGCCTTGCGGCAGCCACGCTCGTCATCGGGCGCATCAAGGGCGTGTCGCGTCCGGCGTTGTGCAGCGTCATCCCGTCGCCCGCGGCCCCCGTGGTCATGTCCGACATCGGCGCCAACGCTGATTGCAAGCCCGAATACCTCGTCCAATTCGCCCAGATGGCGTCTATTTACGCCGAGAAGATCGTGGGCATCAACAACCCCAAGGTGGGCCTGCTGAACATTGGCTCCGAAGACACCAAGGGCTCGCAGTTCGCGCAGCAGACCTTCGCCCTCATGAAGGAGAAGCTCCCTAACTTCGCCGGCAACGCCGAGGGCAACGACATTCTTCCCGCCAATTTCGACGTCATCGTCACCGACGGCTTCACCGGCAACGTGGTACTCAAGACCATCGAGGGCACGTCCAAGACGCTGTTCGGCGCCCTGAAAGACGTCATGATGGGTTCGTTCGCAAGCAAGCTCGGCGCACTCGCCATGAAGGGCGGCTTAAGCGACCTCAAGAGCCGCGTGAGCGCCGACACCTACGGCGGCGCGCCGCTTCTGGGCGTCAAAGGCGCCTGCCTGGTGGGCCACGGGTCCAGCAATCCCGCCGCCATCAAGAACGGCGTCCATGCCACGGCCAGCGTTGTGCGCAACCGCGTGACCGACCTCATCGCGGAGGCGGTGACCAAATAATGGCCGACGTCACTGAAGAGCAGAAAAAGAAGCTTGCGCGAGCGCAGGACATCCTCGAATATCGCTTCGAGAACCCCTCTATTCTGCTGTCCGCCATCACGCATCCCTCTGCGACGGAGGGCAAACCCGTCAAGTTCAGCTACGAGCGCCTTGAGTTTCTGGGCGACAGCATCCTTGGCGCCGTGGTGGCCAACGAGGCCTTCCATGCATACCCCGAGCTTGACGAAGGCGGTCTGACGCGCATCAAAGTGGCCCTGGTGTCTGGCTCGAGCCTTGCCAGCGTGGCCGAGAAACTCGGGTTCGCCGACATCATCGTGTTCGGCTCCTCGGAGCGCGGCACGGGTCGTCGTGGCCTGCATTCGGCTCTTGAGAACGTATACGAGGCAATCGTGGCTGCGCTCTATCTGGATTCCGGCATCGAGGCGGCACAGACCTTCGTGCGTCGCACGCTCATCCCCAAAATGAACCTTGATATGGCCAAAGAGCCCGAGAACCCCAAAAGCGCCTTGCAGGAAAAGCTCCAGGAAGAGGGCATCACGCCTACGTATAAGCTTGTCGAAACGCAGGGCCCGCCGCATGATCGCACCTTCATCTCGCAGGTGTTCGCCGGCATGAAGGCGCTCGCAAGCGGCATGGGCCGCACCAAGAAGGAGGCCGAGAGCCAGGCGGCCAAGGCCGCGCTCGACAAGTTCAACTTCGGAAGCGACAAAGACGCCAAGGCTAAGGCCAAGGCGGAAAAGAACCGTGCCAAGGCTGAAGCGAAGGCCCAGGCCAAAGCCGAAAAGGAGGCGCAGGCACAGGCACGCGCCGAAGCGAAGGCCGCCGAAAAGGCCGCACGCAAGGTTCAGGGGTAGCGATGTACCTCAAATCTCTTGTCCTCAAAGGATTCAAATCGTTTGCCGACCGATCGGTTCTTTCCCTCGAGCCCGGCATCACGTCGGTGGTGGGGCCCAACGGTTCCGGCAAATCGAATATTTCTGATGCCGTGCTGTGGGTTCTGGGCGAACGCAACGCCAAGAACCTGCGCGGCCAGGCGATGGAAGACGTCATCTTCGCCGGTTCGTCTGCGCGCAAAAGCCTCGGCGTGGCCGAGGTCGATCTTGTGCTGGACAATTCCGACGGCACGCTTCCCATCGACTACGACGAGGTCGCGCTTACCCGACGCATGTACCGCAACGGCGAGAGCGAATACCTGATCAACGGCTCGCCCGCACGCCGCATGGACTTCATGGACATCCTCCATGACACGGGCCTGGGCACGGGCACGCATTCCATCATCAGCCAGGGCAACCTCGACGCTATCCTGGCCAGCAAGCCCGAGGACCGCCGCGCGCTCATCGAAGAAGC
>NZ_CALUMA010000021.1 GCF_944321625.1 uncultured Slackia sp. | reverse complement strand
GGCCGTCCACGTGAAGCACGCCGCCACATCGCGCGTGCCCACGGCGCGCATGATCTCGCCCATGTCGCTCACGTCGACCGAGCCGAGCAGGCGCTCCGCCACCTCGAGCGTGACCTTCCCCTCGCCGAACGCGATGAGCTGCTCGAGCGAGGTGAGCGCGTTGCGCATGCCGCCGTCGGCCCGATAGGCCACCAGCTCCAGCGCATCGCCTTCGAACTCCACGCCCTCGGCCACGCAGATGGCGCCGAGGCGCGAGACGATGGCCTCGTTCGAGATGCGGCGGAAATCGAAGCGCTGGCAGCGCGAGTGGATGGTTTCGGGCACCTTCTGCGGATCGGTGGTGCACAGGATGAACACCACGTGGTCAGGCGGCTCTTCCAGCGTCTTGAGCAGCGCGTTGAACGCCGCCGTAGACAGCATGTGGACCTCGTCGATGATATAGATCTTGTAGCGGCCGCGCGTGGGGGCGTACTGCACGCGCCCGATGATCTCCTCACGGACGTTTTCCACGCCGGTGCGGCTTGCGGCGTCCATCTCGTTCACATCGGGGTGCGTCCCGTCGGCGATGGCCAGGCACTGCTCGCACGTGCCGTCGGGCGAGGGCGTGGGGCCATGGTCGCACAGCAGCGCCTTGGCAAGCAGGCGCGCCGTAGTGGTCTTGCCCGTGCCGCGCGGACCGCAGAACAGATACGCGTGGCTCACCTTATCCGACTCGATGGCGTTTTTGAGCGTGCGTTCAATGTGGGTTTGCCCCACCACATCTTCGAACGTCTGCGGACGATATTTCCTATACAAAGCCTCGGACATGCATGCCACCTTTTCTTGCGTGCTCACAAGCAGAGACGATGCGCCGCAGGACCGCACCCCGTAACGTGCAAGCCCCTGCACCCGCAGGCGCACGCGCGCGAATCGTCTTTCAGACTATCCTTGTCATGGTACCGCACTCTCGCCCAACCGCCGCGCGCATTCCGCCTCGAAGCAGGGTTATTCCATCGCGCCGCCAATGGACCCGTCCGCCGCCACATTCAACCCCTCATTGAATCTGCCCCACTTCGACGGAGCATCAGCGGTTGATACTATATACATTGCGACATGCAGACCATCCTCTCGCACGAAAGGACCCCCCCCCCATGGACATTCAGAGCATCATCGGACAGGTGACCGAATCGCTGGGCGCTGCGCCCGAAAAGGCCCAGGACTTCCTGGCCGACCCCAAGGCCGCCATCGAAGAGCTCACCGGCCAGACGCTGGGCGAAGGAGACATCGCCGAAATCGTCAGCGGCGTGAAGGACAAGATTGCCGGCGGCGACCTTGACCTGGGCAGCATCGCCGAAGGCCTCGACCTCGGTTCCATCACCGAGAACCTGGGCGGCGTGCTGGAAAACACTCCGCTCGGCGGTATCGCCGAGGGCCTGGGCGGCCTGTTCGGCAAGAAGTAGGACATCCCACTTCGACAATTCACAACTCGAAGCACGACACAGGCCCCGATTCGCGCAGACGCATACGAATCGGGGCCATTTCGCATCCTTTTCCGCACCGCCGATGCAACAAATCGCGATACGGTGCAGTTTTTCAAAAGGCGCGCAAGAAGACCAGCAACATGAGCTTCGTTTTACCAGGACAGAGCGGCCCACTATTCTTGCCTACTCTGTCCCCCTCTTAAAAACTGCACCGTATCGCAATCTATTTCCAGCCAATCCGAGCCAGTAGCTATCCCGGTCCAGGCAAATGACTCACAACCGTCGTTACAGCCCCAGGCTCTCCACCCACTTTGCCACCGCGGCATCACTTGCGCCGTTGAGTACTTTGCCGTCGATCCAGTTGACGTCGACGGACGTAAGAGCTTGCAGGTCAGACGTGGTGCCGCCCATAGAGCTTCCGCCCGATGTGGCAAACGTCACCACGGTCTTGCCGGAAAGCCCCGCCTGTTCGACAAACGCCCAGATGATATGCGGCGCGGTATACCACCAGATAGGAAAGCCGATAAACACCGTATCGTAGCTGGACACGTCGGGCAGCTCCGCAATCTCGGGGCGCGAGGCGCGGTCGTTCATCTCCACGCTGCTGCGGCTTTTCACGTCATGCCAGTTCAAATCGGCCGACGTGTAGGGCGCCGAAGGGTGAATCTCAAACAGGTCGCCGCCCGTCGCCTTCGCAACCTTCTCTGCCAAACGCTCCGTGGTTCCCGTAGCGGAGAAATATGCAACCAGCGCTTTACTCATAATCGTTCCTTTCATTTGAGGAATGCGGCTCAATCTGGCGTCGCACACTAAAACTTGCGCGGTGGCAACCATCGCCCGAGAGAGCCGCCCTTGCTATTCCGTAGCCTTCGCCGCTGCATCGATGCACGCGAGCCCGTTCAAGCTGCGAGGATACCCGATATACGGCAGAATCTGGTGAATCACGGCATACAGGAATTCCTTGCTGTTGCCCATGCTCAGATTGCCGCCCGCATGCGCCGTGGCCTGCGGGTCGCAGCCGCCCTGCGCCACCAGGTAACACAGCGTAATCATCTCGCGCTCAGCAAGCGTGAGCCCCTCGCGTGTGTAATAGTCGCCGAAGCAGTTGGCCGCCAGCCAGCGATTCACTGTCGCACGCTCGGCCGGGCCATTCTTCCAGCTTTCGCGCATACCTTCGCCGAAAATCTCGATCTGGCAGGCGTTGCCCTTTTCAAGCCGGTCATCGGTAGTCACGGTCGCCCTCTTTGCGCCGCGATCAAGCGGAATGTCCGCCGCGTCAAACGCCCCGTTCATCGCAGCCACGAACGGGGCCACACGTCCAAGTCCTAAGTAGTCGGTAGCCTGATAGACCACCTCTTCCACCTCGGCTGGCGTCACGCCATCAACAAGGGCGTCCGCAACTTCCGCGCGAAACGCATCCACGCCCTGGCACCCCAGAAGTGCCGCCATAATCGCAAGATGACGCGTGCGTTCAGGCAGCCTCACCGTTTCCTCTTCCTTCGCCTCGTTGAGAAAAGACTCGACGATCGCAACGTATTCGGGATTTGTCACTTTGAACTCATCCGTAATGGGCATACCGAAAGCTCCTCTCGCCCGTGTGCACCTCGCGCCTGTGCATCCTTCGTGCGCAAGAAGTGCAAGCGGTCGATTCCACCAAACTACGGGACGACCGGCGCATCCCTTGCGCGAGGCGCGCAAAGCGGGCCCGCGAGAATTCTTTCCGCGGGCCCGCGCTTTTATCTTGATTTATTCCAGCGCACCGTATTGCGCATCGTCCACCGGCTCCAGCCATTCGTTCGTGGCGCCCTCAACCGGTTCCGAGAACGCGATATGGCTGAACCAGCTGTCGGCGGCGGCACCGTGCCAATGCTTGACCTCGGGCGGAATGTTCACCACATCACCCGGCTTGAGCTCCTGCGCGGGCTTGCCCCACTCCTGGTACCAGCCGCGACCGCCCACCACGATGAGAATTTGGCCTGCACCATGATGCACGTGCCAATTGTTGCGGCAGCCCGGCTCGAACGTCACGTTGGACACGAACACGCGCTCAGTGGTCAGCGGCGCCAGATAGCTTTGCCCGATGAAATACTGCGCATACGCATCGTTCGGCTCACCGATGGGAAACACCATTGACTCACCCAGGCTCGTCTTCGCCTCGGCAATCTTCTTTTCGTCCATATTCGCCCTCTTTCGTCGACGCTTTCCCTTTACGAAAGAGAGCATACTCCCTTGAGTGAACTCTAACTCAAGCAAAAATTTTCCGCGCTATTCATTTTTGACACACGAACGCACAGCAAAACGTTACTGAAGCACAATATGGCTGAAAGCCTCTTCGATGGGCGCGCCGCTCACGTACCGCCCCAGGCTATGCGTCCCGTCTTTGGGAATAGAGAGGCTTCCCGGATTGAACGCCCACACGCCAGGATGCGTCGGGGCGGCCTCGTTCACCTTTATATGAGTATGACCGAACACCACGGCAGACCCCTCGGGCAGCATCGGAAGCGCATCAACGCTGTTGTGGAAACCTGCACCATGAACATGTCCATGCGTGAAAAACAGCGTGCGACCCGCGTCATCCACAAGCTGTGCGAAGTCGGCCATACAAGGAAAGTTCAACACCATCTGATCGACTTCGGCATCGCAGTTGCCGCGCACGGCCAGCAAACGCCCCGATGCCGCCAGCCCATTGAGAATCTCGGCCACGCGCATGGGGTCATAGCCCTGCGGCAACGCATTGCGCGGACCATGGTAGAGAAGATCACCCAAAAGAACGATGCGATCAGGCCGCAGACGCTCCGCCTCGTCAGCCAAGCGTTGCGCCCAAGAAGCGGAGCCATGAATGTCAGATGCGATAAGAACCTTCATGGTCTATTTTGCATGCTTCCCGCGCGGAGCATCCTCGGCAGAATCGCTCGCCTTGCTTTTACGCGAAGCCATGGCCGCCTTCACGGCGCCGATGACCGCAGGCGCCACCGACACCGCCACGATGCCCAACACGATGACCTCGAAATGCTCCTGCACGAACGGGATGCCGCCGAAGAAGTAGCCCACGAACACGAACAGGCTCACCCACGAGATACCGCCGATGGCGTTGAACAGCGTGAACTTGGCGAAGTTCATATGGCCCGTGCCGGCGATGAACGGGGCAAATGTGCGGAAGAACGGCATGAAGCGCGTGATGACGATGGTCAAGCCGCCGTACTTCTCAAAGAAGTGGTCCAGCTTGGCCATACGCTCGGGCGTGAGCGCCTTCACTTTGCCGGAGTCTATGATGCGGCTGCCGAACAAGCGCGCGATCCAATAGTTGGACGTGTTGCCCAAAATGGCGGCGGCCACGAACACGAGCCAGGTCACGCCAACATGCAGCCCGCCGCCGGGCGCCGAGAACACGCCCGCCGCGAACAGCAGCGAATCGCCCGGCAAGAACGGAAAGAACACCAGGCCCGTTTCCACGAACACGATGAGGAACAGCGGCGTGTACACCCAGATGGGGCCTAGCGTCATGATCCATCCCGCGATAGCACCGCGCGGGTCGGAAAGAAGGTCGACGAAGAACTGAATGATTTCCAAAGCGGGCCTTTCTCGCAGCCAACCTGCAGCCGAATTGCGTGCATATATGCAACGCGCCGGCCAAAACGGTCGGCGCGAAAATGCCTTGAGTGGGATTGGGCGCTCGTCAGAGGCCCCTTATGGCTGCTACCTCCCGGTCCTGACCAGGTTCGGAACGTGGCGCCGCCCAAGCCCACTCAAGGCATTGGTAAATTGCAGCGGAAAGTATAGCGGACGCACGCGCGCATACGTGCCCTCGACGCCATCCGTAACCAAAAGCACACACGGCCGTGGCGTTTTCCATTGACACCGCACCTCCCTGACTTTACTATTCTCGGTGGGGGAAATACGTGAGCGGCATTCTCGCTCAGCAATCGTTTGCATACGGAACGAATCCGTCATGGATTCGCGGGCTTTTATGCCCTGGAACCGTACGACGATGCAGAGATGAGGTCGCGCCATATGGCACAGCACGATTCAACCGACTTCTTGATCGACGACTCCGATCTGGAGTCCTTCGACCCCCTAGCTGACTTCGAGGCAGACGAGGAAATCGACGACATCCCTATCGAAAGCGGTCTGTTCGACCCGCAGGATGCCGGATTCCCCGATGCCAAAACCCTTGCCGAAGACACCGAGAAAGCACAGCTGCAGCCTGCCGAGGTGCGCACCGCCGACCTCATGGACGCCATGAAGAACCAGCGCAGCGTGCTTCTGGGCATTCTCGATTTCGTCCAAGAGCTCCGCACCGATGAAGACACGGTCGCGCTCATCACAGAGTTCAAGAAGGACAATTACTCGGTGTATTCCCCCGACAACTTCTGCCTCCTGCTGCGTCGCGCGGGCGCCATCGAGCGCGTGACCGCCGACGGCACGAGCTTCGAGGGCGTCGTGCTCGAGCCCAACCGCGTCGTCATCGACGGCGCCGAATTCTGGGAGCCCGCCGATCAGCCCGAGCTTTTCTGGTCCATTACCCCAGTAGGCCAGGCGGCGCTGGACAGCTTCCAACCGCGTACCCTCATCCGCCAGGCACTCGAGGCCGAGCCCGAATACCGCAGCATCTACCGCACGATCATCGAGCGCATCGACTGCGAAGAAGGCGCCGACCAGAAGGCCCTTTCCAAGATGTATGACAACAAGCCCGTGGTGGAAAAGCCTCGCCTCTTTGTCGAGCGCTTCATCAACCACCTCTCCGAAGCGGGCGCAATCGCGTGGAAGGACAAGGCATGGAGGCTCACCGAGCCCGGCCGCGAGGCGTATGCGGTGCTCGACGAGCTTGATAAAGCCGCTTCCGACGAATAGCGCACGACCCTGATTCCAATAGAGGAGGCCACCATGGCTGAAGATATCATCGCAAACGAAGCGCCCGAGCTCGAAGAGCCCCTGAGCGAGGAAGAGGCGCTCAAGCAGAACCTGATCAACCTGTGCGAAAACCGCAGCGCAACCTACGGATTCCTCTCGCGCCTGTATCGCGTGGAAATCGACCAGGCGCTGCTGGACACCATGCACGCCACGCGCTACCCCGCCGCCACCGGCAACCCCGACGCCGACGAGGGCTACTATCTGATCGCCAAGTCGCTCAGCAACCTGACGCCCAGCGCCCTGACCGAGCTGGCGGTCGACTATTCGCGCACGTTCATCGGCAACTCCAACGACATGAGCGGCGCGGCGTTTCCGTACGAGTCGTTCTACACCTCGGAGAAGCACCTGCTCATGCAGGCGGCGCGCGACGAGGTGCTGGCGATCTACCGCGCATACGGCTACGACAAGAGCGAAACCTGGGCGGAATCCGAGGACCACGCCGCCGTGGAGCTCGAGTTCATGCAGCTCATGAGCCATCGCGTGGCCAACGCCGTGCGCAAAGACCGCCTCGATGCGGCATACAAGATGCTTGCGGTGCAGCAGGGTTTCTTGAGCGAGCACATGCTCACCTGGATACCCATGCTCACCAGCGATATGCAGAAGTTCACCAAGACCATGATGTACAAGGGCCTCGCCCTTCTGACCATCGGGTTCTTGGAGACCGAGCGTGAATTCCTGGACGACGTGCTGGCCGACGCGAACAAGGACGAATAGCCCGACCAGCTGACCGTAGCGTGAGCAAGGTACCAAGAGGACGAAAAGAGCAGCCATGTCACACGAAGAGAAGCACGGAGCATCATCGGAGAAAACCTACGCCGGTATGACGCGCCGCACGCTGTGCCTGGGCGCAGGAGGCGCCGCCGTCATGCTTGCGATCGGAGGCGTGGGAGCGATTCCCGCCCAGGCGGTGGTGAGACCGCCCGGCGGACAGGACGAGGGCGATTTCATATCGAAGTGCATTCGCTGCAACGAGTGCGCCGAGGTGTGCCCTCACCACATTATCAGGCCCGCCCATCTCGAAAGCGGCATCCTGAACTTCCGCGCGCCCACGCTGAACTTCGACAACGCCTATTGCGACTGGTGCGCCGAGGACAACGGCGGCGTACCCCTGTGCGTGGAGATGTGCCCCACGCAGGCGCTCATCACGCCCGAAGGCGCGACGTTCGAGAACACCATCCTCGGCGTGGCCGAAATCAACACCACCACGTGCCTCGCCTACCGCCTGACCGGATGCCGCGACTGCGTGGATGCCTGCCCCCTCGAGGCCATCTCGCTTGATTCCGAGAACCGCCCCGTGGTCGACACCGCCCTGTGCAACGGCTGTGGCGCCTGCGAGGCCGCATGCGTGTCGCTCCAGGCCGGCTCGGTGGTGAGCTCCACCGACGAACGCGCCATCAAAGTCCGCCCCGTCGCGAAGGAGGCGTAGCATGTCGAAGAAATTGCGCATCGCCATCCCCATCATCGTCATGGCCATGCTCGCCGTGGCCTACGCGCTCCATCTGCCCCTGGGATCGCTTTCCAACTTCGGATGGGAAACCATCTCGGTGCTGTGCCCGCTTGGCGCCCTCACCACGATGCTCGCGTCCAAGACGCTTATCCCGCACGCGTTGATCTCGCTGGTCATCGCGGTCGTGGCCATTCTGCTTTTGGGCCGCGCGTTCTGCGGATGGATTTGCCCTACGCCCGTTCTTTCGCGCCTGCGCTATGCGTTCACCAGCAAATCCAAGCTCAAGGCAAAGGAGGAGGTAGCTGCCGCGCAAGACAACGCCGGCCAATCCTCCGATAAGATCGAGCTCACCGATGCCGACCGCGCCCTGCTGAAGAGCGCCTGCCGCGGCCACGGCTCCTGTGCCTCCAAAGGCACGCTCGATTCGCGCCACCTGGTGCTGGGCGGCACGCTGCTTTCCGCGGCCATCTTCGGATTCCCGGTATTCTGCCTCATCTGCCCCATCGGCCTGACGTTCGCGACCATCGTGCTGCTGATGCTGCTGTTCGGCGTGGGCGATTTGACCCTCGGCGTCATCGTCGCGCCCATCATCCTGCTCATCGAGGTCGTGTTCTTCCGCAAGTGGTGCTCGCACATCTGCCCGCTGTCGGCCATCATGAGCCTGGTGGGCAAGGCCAACCGCACCTTCGTGCCCACCATCGACGACTCCAAGTGCCTCGAGACCAGCAAGGGCGTCGCATGCGGCAAGTGCAGCCAAGTGTGCGAAGTGAAAATCGACCCGCGCCATCCTGAACTCGGCTCGCACATGAGCGAATGCATCAAGTGCCGCGCCTGCGTGGAGGCCTGCCCCGGCCACGCCATCTCGATGCCGCTGATCGCCCGCGCAAAGAAGCTCGAAGCGGGCGACGTAACTGAGCAATAGCCGCTACCCCGGCGACCTGACCACCACCTGTCGGAACCGCCTCCTCCCTCCCTTTGGGCGGTTCCGACTCCTGGTGGAAGCCGGCTCATGCCAGCCGTTTTCCACCAGGAGATTCTTCAGGCAAGCACGACAACGAAAGGAACCTCCACCGTGACATTCGATTTTCCTCAGACCCCTCAGGCACGCATGATCTGCGGCGGCCCTCGTACCGGCAAGACGCATCGACTGGTCGAGCACGCAGCCAAGCTCGTCAGCGACGGGGTCTCTCCGCGTGACATCATCGTATTCGCGGCCACGCCCGATGCGGTCGACGCCATGCGTCGCAGGCTCGCCCGTGCGAACGAAGCGCTCACAGACGTCGACGTCATGACGGTGCGCGAATTCGTCATGGGCGTGCTCTCATCTCCCGAAGCACGCGAGCTCACGGGGCGCGAGCCGCGCGTGCTGGACGGCTACGAGGTCAGCTTCCTTTTGGAGGACATGAAGCGCACGGGCATTCGCCCCAAGCGCATCAAGGGCATGCTAGGCTTTTTCTATCGGTGCTATACCGAGCTTGAAAACATCATCGACCCCGAATGGCTTGAGCTCAAGGAGGAGGTCGAGGCGCATACCCGTCTGACCATGCTGCTGGACAGCCAGAAAGCCTACCTTGAAGCCGAGCTGTCCAACGCCGCCTATCGCACGCTGTCAAGCGACGAGAGCGTTCTGGCGAGCTTCAAGAAAGCCCACGTCATCGTCGACGACTACCAGACGCTGAGCAAAGCCTCCCAGGTGGTGGCCAACCTCATCGCATCCGAATCCATCTGCATCGCGGGCGACCCGGGCCCATGCGTCCAGGCATTCGAATCGTACCCGTACGTTGCCGGCATAGGGGAATTCGCAAATGCCCTGCCCCATGCGTCGCGCGAGAATCTTGACGAAGCGCACATGGGCGCCGACAGGCTTTCCGCCATCCAGACGCTTTACGGCCATGCCGAGCTCGCCCTCGAGAAGGACGGAGCGAAAGCATACGCACCCACCACGGCGCAGGGGAACGACGCCTTCGAAATCCGTGAATGCCTGAACCCCGATGACGAACTGACCCAGGTACGTGATTGGATCTGCGCTCAGATTGACGAAGGAACTGACGCGCAAGACATCGCCGTAATCGTTCCCGGCACCATTTGGGAGCGCCGCGTCGCGAAGGCGCTGTGCGAGGCGAACATCGCCACGCGTCCTCAGAGTGCAGCGTTCGCCACGGGCGGCGACATCCGCTACGAAGACGCCTGCCGTCCGGCGCGCGTGCTCTGCCTGCTTTCCCTCGCCGCGAACCCCGATGACGAGGCATCGCTGCGCGCTTGGTGCGGGTTCGGGGAATACACGGTCAACGCCCAGGTGTTCGACGAGATTCGCGAGATTTGCGCACGCGAGGGAAGCACCCTCCGCGAGACGCTCACCGCCATGGCACACGGCATGGTCGGCGCCGATTCGTTCCAATTCGCAAGCGAGGCCGAAACCGTAGTGCGTGCCTATGAAGAGCTGGGGCATCATCTGGAAACGCTTGCTGGACTCAAAGGCAAGGCCCTCGTCACTCGCGTTTTGGGGCTTATCTACCAGGAGGAACGCCCAAGCCTTCCCCTAAGCCTCGCCCATGCCCTCTCGCTTGCCAACGAAGACGACGATGCCGCTTCGCTGTACGCCAAAATCGCCCGCATGCGTCTGTTCCCACGCCTCCCTGAAGGAGACGGCGTGCGCATCATGCGCGCAGACGCCTGCTGCGGCGTGGAGGCGAAGGCGGTTGCCGTCATGGGCGTCGTGAACGGATTCACGCCGCCGCACAAGGCCTTCGACACCGTCGCCGTAGCGCCCGACCGCGCCGAGGCCATGCGCTCCCGTGCAGCACGCGAACTCATCGTTTCCATGGGCCTGGCGAGCGATGCCACGCTTGTCACCTACTTCACCGAAGTGCCCTACCGCGAAGCCGAGAAGCTCGACCTGAAGGTGGAGCGCATCTTCATCAAAGACGGCCTGCGCAGGGCGCGCGTGGCAAAGAGCATCTTGCTCGACTGATGCACCAAGCCTGCGTGCGAACGCCCCAAGGCGCCCCGCACGCAGCATGAGCCCTGTGGCTGCCGCCTCATGCGGTCGCAGGGCACCCCTCCCGAGGGACAAAAAAACGTCCTTCGAGGATGCGATTCGCCGTTTGCATACGGGGGTTGGGGGAAACGAGTCGCATCCTCGAAGGACGTTTTTCTTTTGCCGCCCTCATGCGAGGCGGCGTCCTGCGCCGACATGCGCCGGCGCAGGACTTGCGTTCATTAGTAGAACATGAACAGGTGCACGCCGGAGATGTAGAACACAACGCGCAGGCACACGACGCCGATGACGGCGGCGATGAGCGCTACGGCGGCCCACATCTTCCAGTTGCCCTTCTTGGTGCCCATGAAGCAGGCAACAATCGGAACCAGAATTCCGATAACGATGACGCCAATCCACATGATCATGGCCGCGTCACCCGTGAACGGGTTGATGTTGACGGCGGCGATGGACTGCGTGGGATGGGTCAGGTCGTACCATGCGCCCACCTGCGACAGGCTGTTGCTGGCGAACGTCACCGACACGGCGGCGGCAATCGAGCACACCGCGTTGACGATGGAGCCGATGAAGGCGAATCCGCCAGGCGCCTTGACCTCGTCGTCGGACTCGCCGGTCAGCGTCATGACGACGGCAACGGTGGCGGGTCCAAGGATGCAGGCCTCGCCCAGAAGGGCGATGGGCCACAGGAACGTGTTCCAAGCGGGAACGGCTTCCATCTGGTACGAATGGCCCGAGATCAGGACCAGCAGGATGGAGGCAACGATGCCGAGGACGGCAATCCACTTGGGAACCTGATTGTCGTTGCGGCGCAGCAGCGCCAGATACACCACGGCGATGATGGCCAGGACCACGATGATGATGAACTCCTGGGTGATGCCGGAGGTGATGTGGCCGAAGCCGTTGAAGATGCGCGTCCAGTGCTGCAGGTGCAGGAACACGGCGATGCCGCCGATGACCAGCAGGACCGCGGAAGTGATCCAGCAGGCCATCTGGGATTTAGCAGCCTTGCCCTGGAATGCGAGCACGCACTGGGTCGCAAACGTGCCGGCGCACCACGCCATGAAAGTGGTGAAAAGAATCAGTGGCCATTGAAGTTCCATTATTCCCCACCCTTCCATTCTCTATCGCGCAGCACGTACACGAAGCTCGGGTCGTTGCCGGCGTTGGGCAGGTGATGGACCTCGGTGTTGGGGTCGTACTCCTTGCCGAGCTCGCCGAACGTGATGCGGTTGCCGGTATACAGTTGGTCGTAGGACGCCTCAGCGTTGTCGCGGTTGGGGTCGTACTCGATATTGGGGGCCTCGAACGTCTCGATGCCCTTGTCCAAATCGCCGAAGAAACGGGCGCGACCGCCGCACTGGGCGACGCACTGGGGCAGGCCGCCCTGAGACGTGACCTGCTCGCAGAGGGTGCACTTCTCCACGACGCGTTCCTCTTCGTTGAGGTAGCGCACGCCGTAGGGGCACGCCATGACGCAGAACTGGCAGCCGATGCACTTGGACTTGTCAATCTGCACGGTGCCGTCTTCGGTGATGTGCGATGCCTGGGTGGGGCACACCTTGACGCATTCGGGGTTCTCGCAATGCTGGCACTGCGTGGGCAGGTAGTACATCGTCACGTCATTGGGGGTCTGGTAGTCGGCCTTCTTGAAGGGACCGATGCGCAGGACCTTGATCCAGTAGTTGCCGATGGGCACGTTGTTGATGGCCTTGCAGGAGACCATGCACGACATGCAGCCGACGCAGCGGTTCAGATCGGTCAGAATCGCGTAATGGGTCATCGCCTATTCCTCCTCTCGAATGTCGTAGTCGGGCAGCCATTCCTTCAGGCGAGGATCGGTGCAATCCCAGATGATCTCGGTGCCGTCCTCGGTAGCGCACGGGATGGGGTTACCGTTGGGGCTGTTCTCGGGAGTGGCCTTGTAGATCTTGCAGCGCACGCCGCGCATGTGGGTGGACGAGATGAACTTGTCGCCGCCCTCGGGATCCCACAGGCACTCGGCGTTGACCAGGTCGAAGCCGTGCGTCGGAGCGGGCAGCTCGGGGAACCACCAGCCGTGCTCGGCGTTCGCCCAGCCAGGAGCGATGCCTTCGTAGATGTCCACGCACTCGCGGATGGGCTTGCAGTACTTCTTGCCCAGCTCGGAGTGGGGCTCGACCTCGATCCAGGCCCAGTCGCCCTGCTTGAGGCCCAAGGCCTCGGCGTCGGCGGGGTTGAGCTCCAGGCGAGGAACCGGCCACAGCTCGCGGCACCACGGCAGCTGGCGATGCTCGGAGTGGAAGTACACGGGGATACGGCGTCCGGTGGTCAGAATGATCGGGTAATTCTGCTTGGACTCCTCGGAATCCCACTCGCCGCCGGGGGCGGTGCGGCAGGGCTCGAAGTTGGGCATCATTTCCTTGACGACGTCAAACTTGCCGGGCTCGAACTCGTTGGCCTTGTCGATGCAGTAGGTCTCGAACATCATCGGCCAGAACTCCACCAGGCCCGAAGGCGTGGGGCAGCCGAAGTTGGCGTCGGTGGGCTGACCCTTTTCATCGACCGACCACGGGGCGGCCGTGCAGGCGTCCTTGCCCATGCGCATCCAGCCGGTCTCGAAACGACGATAGGTGCCCCAGCGATTGGGCTCGAGAACCTTGGCGTTCCACCAGCCATGCTCCTGGAAGTCGTTGTAGAAGTCCTCCCAGTGCTCCCACTTGCATCCGGGGTAACGGGTGTTGAAGCCGTTGACCTCGTTATGAGCCTGGAACCAATCCTCGAGGCGCTCATCGGAGCTGTAGGCGCCGGGGGCGTCGCCGGCGATGTTGGTCCAGGTGCCGTTGATGTTGCCTTCCTTCTCGAAGGCCTCGAACAGCAGGCGGTTCACGTCGTAGTCGAACTTGACGTCCTTCGGCGGATCGACCGCGCGGCACGTGCATCCGATGCCGCCGGAAGCGCCCTGCGACACGCGGATGTTGTTGATCTCCAGCCAGTGCGCCACAGGCAGGCAGATGTCGGCTACCTCGGTGGAGGGATGATGGAACATGTTCAGGTCAACCCAGAAGTCCAGCGTCTTCAGAGCCTCCCACGCGAAGTTGGCGTTGCCCTCGTTCATGAACGAGCCAGCCTCGTTGATGCCGACGCGAATCGGGTAGGGATCGCCGTCGAGAATCGCGTTGTAGGTGCTTACGACGTCGCTCCATTCGTTGTACACGGAGAGGAGCGGGTACTTGTCGTTGCCCACCATGTTGTTGTAGCACTCGTACTGATCGGGGATGTTCGTGGGGTCGATCTCCTCGTCCGGATAGTACGGAAGCGGCGTGCCCAGACCCTTGAGCTGCTTCTTGACGCTCTGGGGCATGTTGGAGCCGGGAGCGGCGGTCGCCTGCTCGTCAACGGGGGTGCGGGACAGGCCGCGGTTGCCGGCGGGGCCGTCGAAGTTGCCCGTAGTGTAGGACAGGTTCAGGACCGCGCGCACCGTCTGGGTGCAGTTGCCTTCCTGGTCGGGCGACAGGTTCAGGTGAATGCCGCCGTTGCCGTAGTTCTGGCCCTCAGGACGGGTGGCCCACACGAGGCAGGCTTCCTCGATCATCTGCGGGTCGAGCTTGGTGATCTCGGCGCACCAATCAATGGTGCAATCCTTGACGGAGTCGACCAGGTACGACCACACGGGGCGAACCGTGTGCTTGGTGCCGTCGGCCAGCGTGACCTCGTGGCTGCCGGTCATATCGAAGTCGATGTCGGCTTCTTCCAGCTCATGATAGGAAATCGGAGGCAGGTAGCCTTCCTGCGAGGTGCCTTCGTAGACGACTTCCATCTCATCGCGCGAGGGAGCGGTGTGATGGCAGCCTTCCCACTGAGTGGTATCGGTATCCCAATACACCAGGCCGCCCTTGCCGTTGTTGGCCTTCTTGTTCCACGCATAGAACCTGCGGCAGCTGCCGCCTTCCTTCATGTCGCTTTCCTTGAGCAGGCGGGTCTTGAGCTTGTCGCCCGTCAGGTCAGGAGCGGCGTTGACCGGCGTGGAAAGCGTGAAGTAACGGCCGCCCGTGGGCTCCATGTCCTCGCACACGAGGATGGGAGCGTTGGTCCAGCGCTTGACGAACTCCCAGTCGACCAGATCGTTGTCGATGATGATCTTCTGCCAGCACAGCGCCAGCGCGCAGTCGGTGCCGGGCTCCAGGTTCAGCCAGTAGTCGGCTTCCTTGCCCGAGCCGGACAGACGCGGGTCGATGCAGATGTGCACATCGGCGGAGGTCATCTTGTCGACGATGTTGCGGCACGAGTCGTCGTAGTTTGAGTTCTCAGGCGCGGTGCCCCACTGCACGTACACGCGCGGGCCATCGCGGAGAGCGAACCACGGCGCGCCGTCGATGGAGGTGATCCAACCCATCAGACGACGTGGACCCTTGCAGATGGACGATGCCACGCGAGCGTTGGGGCTGTCGAACAGCCACTTATAGAACGCGTAGGGGCCGTACACCCACTGGCGCGAGGTACCGCACATGCCGAAGCAGCCCTGGCCGCCGTACTGCTGGATGGACTCGTTGAACTTCTTGCCGATGGTGGACATCGCCTCGTCCCAGGTGATGCGCTGCCAACCGGGATCCTCTCCCTTAGGATTGGTGCGCTTGACCGGGTGGTAGATGCGCGCAGGATGGTAGCAAGCCTGCAGCGACGCCTGGCCCTTGGAGCAATGGTTACCCGACGACTGGAACGACGACTGGTCGCCTTCGGTCCTGATGACGCGGCCGTCTTGGACGGTTACCCAAACGCCGCATTCCATCTTGCCGCAGCCGCGGCAGCAGGAACGGATTCGCTTGACTTCGCCGGCCTGCGCTACGGCTTCGCTCGTATCGGTCTCGGTCAGCGTGGAGCAGCCCGTCACTGCGCTGCTGAGCGCGGCGGCGGCAAGCGTCACGGCAGACAGCTTCGCGAACGAGCGACGCGTCATGGTACGTTTACCCATCATTCCCCCTTCACTTGTCTTAGAGCTCCTCTACTTTCCGGAGACGGAACCTCGAAGACCGCACGCCGCCTAAACGCAGGCGTTTTGCCCAAGAGCGCCGCACGCGATGGGTGACATGCCGATCGACGCTCCGTATCCCCCTGCCGATTGCGCGCGAGCAATGCGCGTAATCCAACGGTTCGATTGTGGAGGAATCAAGGAGGCAATCCATCATGCAATGTCTATGAAAGTTGTCCCAGAAGCAGAAAACCCGCATCATGCAAGTTGCACGATGCGGGCGTTTTGCCTGATAGATAAACGTTGCTTGCTATTCCTTGGGTCCGCGATTGCTCTCGATCAGCGCGATGAGCTCAGGGCGGGAATGCTGCCCGGTTTTCTCATAAATGTGGCGCAGATGCGTGGAGAACGTGCCGCGCGAGATGGAAAGCTCGTCCTGGATCTGAGTGCCCGTGAGTCCCTTGGCGTAGAGCTTCATCACCTCGGTTTCACGCGGCGTGAGCTCGCACTCCTGCGCGATAACGTCGCATGCGTCCATGAAGCGCACCCTGTGCGACACGGCGGGGCTTTCCGCTGCATCGGCCACCAAGGCCTCGGCAGGCGTGATGATGCGCGCCAAGTCGCTTTCCTTGAACACGAACAGATAAGACAGAAGAATCAGGCCCACCGATCCCGCCGCCTCGAGCGAAAGCATCTGCGCGTCGAAGGGCTCGAACGACGTGAGCAGGCGCCCCACCAGCGACCCGATCAGCACACCGAGCGACACCATGCCCCAGCCGATGCCGAACGTGACCATGGAATTGAGCGAATGCTTGTGTGCCATCTCGGCAAGGATGAGCCAGATGAGCACGTTGAACGTGCCGTACCCCATAAGCGCGAGCGTGCAGCCCACCATCGTATAGCCCTCGAGGATGGGCAGCATCATGTAGAACACGGCCATGATGAGCACCACGATCTTATACACCTTGCGCAGACCGCCGTCGGGCGTGCGGCTCAGCGCGATGTAGATGATGAGCGTGGTGAGCACGCCGGCGATCACCAGCGGGAACTGATAGAAGTCATGCACCGAAATCTGGTAGTGCGAGATGTAGACCGCGCGCACGGCGCCGTCGGCCACGCCCACGGCCATGGCGCAGGCGCCAATCTTGAGGGCGAATCGCATGAGATCGATATGCGCGTTCGCATCGCGCGGCTTGTCGCGGTCGGCCTTGAACGCCTCAAGGCGCGACGCCAGAATCCAACCCGAAATCATAGGCAGGACCGAGCAGATAAACGCGGAAGCGTAGCGATCGAGCGACACCACGAACGCGAACACGACAGCCGCGATGAGGAACGCGAACGGAACTTCGAGATTCGTTTTGTCCGAGCTTTCAATCTTGTAGAGCTGGCCGTATCCGACTTCGATAAGCGCCGAGCCGATACCTGTGAGGGCACCGCCGGCAAAGCAGAACACGGGCGCCGGAACGCCGTCAATCACGCTCGCGGCGATGCACAGCGTGCCAACCGTGGCAAGGATGGGAGCGAAATACCGGGTAGTGCGCCCAATCGCCCATCGTTCCGCCTGAGGGCGGAACAGCGCGCACGCGAACAGCACAAGGCACAGAAACACCGTGGACACGATGTAGGAGTTCTGCAGCCATTGATTGTTGTTGCCGGTGAGGAACGTCGCCGTGATATCGAGGAAGAGCAGATAGACCCAGGCGCGCATGAGCGCGAACCCGATGCAGCGGGCGTTCATGAGCCCTTCAAGACGCGAGCAGACGCGCGAAAGACCACGTTGGGAACCATCCCCAACGCCGTTTTCTATCGGATTGCTCATTGCTTTCGAGTCGATCATCGACGCTTCTCGTCCCATCTTCCTGACGCACAGCGGTCAGATGTAAGTTTATCATTATGGCGCACCGGGGCAGCATAAAGTTCCAAACCGTCACCATGGTTCATGGGTTTCATTGAGGCTCGGCGCCTCTCGGGCGGATCATCACGCGCCCTGGCCGCTTCGACGAAAATCGTGCCCGCCCCTCTTTTCGTTGACACCGCATCGCGCCCTCCTATAATGAATCCTTGGGGGTTGGGGCGATGAACGTTCCTTGGACAGTGGAAAGGCGTTTCATGGCTCCATTAGACAGCATGTTCGGCATGCTCGACAAAATCAAAAGCGCCGATATCTCGGTATACCAACAGCGCTGCGTTGCCGTGCGCAACCGCAATGCGTCGTGCATGCGGTGTGCGCAAGCGTGCACGTCAGGCGCCATCTCCTATGACGACAATCAGCTTATCATCGAGCCCGACAAGTGCATCGGCTGCGGCACGTGCGCAACCATGTGCCCCACCTGCGCGCTTGAAGCCCATAGACCCAACGATGCCGAGCTCCAGCGCGCGGTGCTTGCCGCGGCGCAGAAAAACGGCGGAGTCGCGGTTATCGCCTGCCGCCAGATCGTGGATGCCGCAGGCAATATGCTCGACGCCTCCAAGGTGGTGGCGGTCGAATGCCTGGGCCGCATCGAGGAATCCCTGATAACGGCATGCGCCGTGGCGGGCGTGTCCAAGGTGATGTTGGTGCAGGGCGCTTGCGCGGAATGCGATCACGCCGTGGGTCTGGAGACGGCGCAAGCGGTGTGCGATACCGCCAACGAGCTTCTGCGCGTATGGGATTGCCCCATGAGGGCCAAGATCGCCGACCGGTTCCCGCGCGACGTGCGCGCCCCCGAAGGCCGCGCCTATGACGAGGTGCGCCGCAACTTCTTCTTCAAGGTGAAAGACGAGAGCAAGCGCATCGCCTCTACCGTGGTCGATGAGACCCTCAAGGAAGAGCTGGGTGAGAAGGAGCCCGAAGAGCCGCGGTTCATCAAGGTCATGGACGACGGCACGCTCCCCCACTTCATTCCCGACCGTCGCGAGCGTCTGCTGGACAACCTGGCGGCGCTGGGCGAACCGAGCGACGAACTCATCGACGTGCGTCTGTGGGGCCACGTGGTAATCGATCCTGACATCTGCAACTCTTGCCGCATGTGCGCAACGTTCTGCCCCACCGGGGCTTTGCGCAAGTTCGACGAGGAAGACGGCACGTTCGGCGTGGACCACTATCCCGGCGACTGCGTGAAATGCCGCTGCTGCGAAGACATCTGCCCCACCAAGGCCCTCAAGGTGTACGATGAGGTGCTGACCGTGGACATCCTCAACGGCGGGGTCGAGCGCAACGAGATGCGCAAACCTGACATCAATTATGAGAGCCCGAAGAAGGGCATGTTCGCCATGCGCAAGCTGCTCGGCTTCGACGAAGTGTACGAACGGTAAGGCGGGCTTCATGGATACATATTCGAACATCACCGTGGTGCACGGCGGCGCTTCATCGGGCAAGACCACGTTTCTCATCTCCCACGTAAAGGAGCTCATAGACACCGGCATGGCACCGGAGAACATCCTGGTGGTAACGCCGTCTCTCACGGCCTGCCGCGCGTTTTCGCTTCGCCTCGCGCAAGAGGCGCCCGAAGTCGCCGAACGTGTTGCAGCGCGCACGGCGCAGGACGTGTGCCTGGACACGATTGCACAGGGCGGCGGAACCAGAACGCGACGCGCGATGGCGGCGGAATGGACGTTCGTCCTTGCCGACCTCCGCTCCCCAGGCGTTGGCGGCGCCACGACGAGGTGCTGCCTGGGCGAAACGTTCGCGCGCTGGCGACGGGGCGACTTTTCCCTCCCCGATGAGGGTCCCCATCGTCACGTGCGGGAGCGGCTGGAGAAATTGCTGGCCCAATATGGGCTCTTAGCTCCCCAAGAGATTGCACCGCGTGCTGCATGTGAGAGTATCACGGCAACGCATGCAGCGGTACTCGTAGACGACGCCCAGAATCTAAGCCGCGCAACGCTTGTTGCGCTCGAGGCGAGTGCGGCGCATGAATTCGTCGTGGCATGGAACGACCAGGTTTCCCTTAAGGGATTCGACGAATGCGCCGGCGACATTTCGCTGCAAGAATTCCTGGAAAAACACGGCAGCGCCAAGGTGGTCAGCCTGCCAGCATTCCTGGACGCGGCAGCGGAAAACCCCGCCACCGCGCCCGCCGACACGCATATCAAAGCGTTCGCCCACGCGGTGGCACACGCCGATTGCGCCGCTTATGACCGCCTCTGCGACGCAGGAGCAATCGCATTCGACGACGAGAGCGTCGTCCTGCTGAAATGGCGCACGCCCGACGACGAGCCCAACGGCATCGCCAAATTGATCCGCTCGATGGTCGACGAAGGCACGGCCCTTCCCGGCGAAATCTATGTGGCGGTTCCCAACCGCACATGGGGCATCGCGATGCGACGCGCCCTCACGCGACGCTGGCTGGATGCGACCATGGCGCTCGACGACGAACCCGTGCGCGGCAACCCCGCCAAACCCGCTGCAGCGGCCGCGTATCTCGCCTATGCAAAAGCGGCGTTGCTCGCCGATGCTCATGACGTCATGGCATGGCGCATCTGGTGGGGTGCCGGACAGCCCGACCTCGGCACCGGCCTATGGCGTGCATTCGAGGAATGGAGCAAATCGGAGAGCCTTTCGCTCGCCGAGGCAATCGAACGCATTGCCCAGGACATGACAGCCATCCCGGCTTCGTTGGCGCCGTTTGCTGCTCGCGTGCAGGAGGGAATGTCCTTCATCGAAAGAAACAGCGGGCTCAAGGGCTTCTCGCTTACGCAGACGGTCTTCAGCGGCCTTGCCGACGACCCGTTCGATCTGGACGACGTCCTTAACGGCACCGAGGACGCCGCCCAGCTGGTCACGATAATCCGCGAAGCCTCGTATTCACGCACGTTCGACTTTGATCCGAATCATGTGCTCGTAGGCTCGTACCGGGGCGTTGCGGGGCTGTCGCCGCGCGTCGTGGTGATGACGGGCGCCATGGACGGCTTCATCCCCTCGACGACATGCTTCGATTCGAATGGGGCAATCATTGAGGGAAGTGCGCTCGACAACCAACGCGCGATTTTCGCTGCAGCGGCATCGAAGGCACGCGGCAAGCTGGTCGTATCCACATTCCAGCGCGCCGATCAGGACCTCGCCTGCAAGCTGGGCCTGCGCGAACGCAGGTCGCGCGTCGACGCGGGCAAGCGTGTTTCCATGCTCTCACGCTCTCACTTCATCGAAGATGCAGGCAACGCCGCCCCCGGATCCCAAAGCGGCGAGCAGTACGTCCAATAAACGCGTCGCAGACAAAGGAAGGCCCGCCAAAGACGGGCCTTCCTTAACACATACTATCAATCTTGCTGCCATACTGCAGACTCGTCAGAATACTGTTCCGCTCGTTTGCGCTGACAGGCTTCTCATGCACCGAGCGACAATCCTGCCACCCGCAGCAATCAGTTCCTATCGCACTACAAATTTTCCCGGCTTGCGGGGTGCGGTGCGCCGATAGGCAACCGAGGGATAGCCCGCGAGCATGCAGCAGGCCACAGGTGCATCGCCCAGGCCAAGCCAGTCCCGCAGCGCAGGACTCGCCGACAGGATGCGCTTCATGTACCCGCTGTGCAGCACGCCGGCACCGTGCGCTGCGGCCACTATCTCCATATTCGCAGCCGCCAAGCCGGCATCCCACATATTCTCGGTCGAAATAACCACGAACGCGGGCGCATTGAACAGCAGGTTGTCTTTGCCTGCTTCATACGCCTGGATGAAGCCCTCGAATTTCCTAGCATACGCCGGAACTTCCGCTTCAATTGCCCGCACCACATTGGGCATCTCGTGCCAAAGCAACTCCCGAAATTCGGGCATCTCCCGCTGGATAATCGTGAAGCTCGTGCCCTGGAGGTTGCGCGCCGTGGGCGTATAGCGCCCCGCCTCGAGCATGGCGTGCACCACGTCATCGGAAAGCGGACGATTCTGGAACTGGCGAATGCTGCGGCGCGCCTTAATCGCATGCAGAGCCCGCGCAGAATCAAGCACGGCACCGTCGCATGACTCGACCTCGCCCATATCGAGCCCCTCGATACGCACGGCGTCCTGCGGGCAGACTGCCACACAGTGACCGCACTCCAAACAGGGAACGAGGCACTCAGCCACCCCATCTGCATTCAGATGCATCGTGCCCGGAAAACAATCCTCCACGCACGCGCCGCACCCGATGCACGCCTGCACGTCCACGACAACCGTCGAACCCGCCATGCAATCCCCCTCTATAATCAATCGACCCGCCGCTCATGCGACGGGTCGATTCTAACGCATGACCCTCGAGCATTCCATGAAGCTGAGGGCTGGATGCCTTCAGTCGCCTATCCGATACCGCCGAAGAAGATACCCAGCACGATAACCGCGGCGGTGATACCCACGAACAGGTACTTGGTCATGGGCTCGAACCAACGACCAATCTCCTTCTCGCGCCCAAGCTGAGCCTGCGCCTTGGCAAAGCCCTTGGGGCATACCCAGAAGAACATGACGGCAGCCATAAGCGCACCCACCGGCATTGCGTAGATGGAAACGGCATCCATCCAGTTACTCACCGCATCGCCGCTCTCGATGAACACGCCCACGGCAAGCGCCACCACGGCGGTGATCAGCACGGCGGCCCAGCGCGGCAGATGAGCCTGCTCCTGCAGCGCCTCGATTGGCGGCTCGAACAGGTTCACCAGGCTGGTGATGGCCGCACACACCACAGCCAGAAAGAACAGGAAACAGAACACGCCGCCCATAGGCATCTGCTGGAACACCTGCGGCAGCGCGATGAACAGCAGCGGCGGGCCGGACTGCGTGTCGATGCCGAAAGCGAACACGGCGGGCACCACCACGAGCGCCGAGAGCAGCGCCGCGATGGTGGAGAACACCACCACGTTCTTGGCGGCCGACACCACGTCCACGTCCTTCTTCAGGTAGCTGCCATACACCAGCGTGCCGCCGCCTGCAAGTGAGAGCCCGAAGAACGCCTGACCCAGCGCATACACCCAGGTCTTGGGGTCGCTCAACGCCTCCCAGCGTGGCACCAGCAGGTACTCGTAGCCCGCGAACGCTCCCGGCAACGTAGCCACGCGGATGCCAATGATCACGATAAGCACGAAGAACAGCGGCATCATGACCTTGTTCAGACGCTCAATGCCCTTGGAGATGCCGGCAAGCATGACCGCCAGCGTGAGCGCGAGCGCCGCCACATGCCACCCGATGTTACCGAAGTCGGTGGCGAGCTCGCCGAAGTAGACGCCCACATCGGGCACGTTCAGCAGCGAGCCCGTGAGAGCGGCAACGGTATACTTTAGAAACCATCCAAGCACGACCGTATAGCCGATGGCGATGCCCAGCGCCGCCACCGTGGGCACGAAGCCGAGCACCTTGCCGATAGCGGAGCCGTGCTTCACGCCGCGCATCTCCAGCGCTTTGGCGAACGCTCCCATAGGGCCGGTGCCCATCGCGCGGCCGAACGCCATCTCGCCGATGACGCCGGTAAGCCCCAGCAGCACCACGAAAATCAGATACGGAATCAGATACGCCGCGCCGCCCATCTCGGACACGCGGTACGGGAACAGCCAGATGCCGCTTAAGCCCACCGCCGAGCCGATGCATGAAATAATGAAAGCGGTCTTGCCGGTAAACGTGTCACGGGCTTTTCCGCCCTGCCCGGCACCGCCCGAAGCGTTTTCTGCCATTGCTTCTCTCTTTCTATCTCAAAGCGCCCCAAAATCGCAGCGCTTTTCATTCAGCATGCCGCCCGCAAGCTGCGGGCTGGGCGCCCACGGAGGAGTCGGATTTGCGCATCTGCCACTTCCCATGCAGCCTCGCGCACCCGCTGCCTCGCGAGGGTCGGCTACCTCATTGGCACCCCGCGTCGCTTAGGCTCGCACGCGGTTGCGACTGGCAACAAAAAGGCCCTCGGTCGAAACCGAGAGCCATGTCAGCCTTGATTCAGGTGCGTGACGAAGCTCACGATCGACCGACCGCGTGCGAGCAACGCCACCACCAACCCCTAGCGGGGTTCGCGGAGATGCGTGTGAGGTTGATGCCCATCGCGATCGCCCTTTCGTCTTGCCCTCTTTGGCACCTTGCTTCTGCCCGACGCTTTTGTTTCAACCTTGCGTCGCACTTCAGTGCCCTGCCCCGAAGCCTCGCCGGCCCCAGGTTTCACGTGCGGAACACTTTACCATAGCGAAGTGCCCTCTGGATTCAGAAATTGCAGGACGAATCACGTTTCTCTTCGATTTTGATTTAGTCGGACAGTTCGCCCTTTCTTGACAGCCTTCACACCGAAACGCCCACCATCAGCATCAATCGCGGCCAGCATGTGCCAAAAGTTACAGAACGGTACTGAATTAGCACTCTCCCTTGCAGAGTGCTAAAAAGCTCCTATACTGCAAATCGTAAGCAAAAGAGTTGCGAGGGTTTGAGACAGAAGCAAAGACGAGGTTCCCGAAGCGCACCCCCTTCCGCCAAGGGTAGCCCGTTAAGCCTCCTCGAAAGTCCCGCACGAAGACAGGAGATGACAATGATGCTGGTACCTGCACGTCGTAATGATTTCTTTAGTGACTTCCTGAGCGATCCGTTTGACCTGGGCTTCTTCGGTGGTCGTCCGCAGAAGCAGCCGATTCCCGCAATGATGAAGACCGACATCAAGGAAACCGACAAGGCTTACGAGCTTGAGATCGACCTGCCGGGCTTCAAGAAGGAAAACGTCCACGCCGAGCTCAAGGATGGCTACCTGACCGTGAACGCCTCCACCGAAAGCTCGACCGAGGACAAGTCCGAGGACGGCACCTACCTGCGCAAGGAGCGCTTCACCGGCAGCTGCAGCCGTAGCTTCTATGTGGGCGACGAGATTTCCGAGGATGACATCCGCGCGAAGTTCGAGGACGGCATCCTGAAGATCACCGTCCCCAAGAAGGAGCTGCCCGCCCCGGAGGAGACCAAGAAGCTGATTTCCATCGAAGGGTAATTAGCCCCGCAACAGGAATTCTCATTCCCCTCATTCCATATCTCCTAAAGGAAAAGGCCCTGCGGGGCCTTTTCCTTTATATGCCCGCTGCTCTTGTGCGACGGGTTTCTGTATTGTGGGTATCGTCGGATTCTGCCATCCATACGATGAGCCCTGCTTCTATCGCGTGACGGGCTTTTTGGCCGCGGGAGCCTTCTTTGCCACAGACTTTTTCGCCGCCTCAGCCGTCGCAGGCTTTTTGGCCGCCGACCGGCCCTCAACCCTTGCCGAGCCGCCACCCAGCATGCGCTCGATCAGGAAACCTTCGCGCACACCGTTCTCGCACACGTGGAGGGTCTGCGCATCGAAGCGCTCGAAAATCTCCAGCAGCACGGCAAGGCCGCACGAGATGGTGTGCAGACGCTCAGGCGAGGTGTGCAGCACGGCATCGATGAACGCGCGACGATTCTCGGTCACATCCACCGCCAGCGCCTCGGCATCGGCGCGCGAGATGTCGCTGTACGACGCCTCGGGGCGCAGCAGCGCATTCGTCTCCGCGATGGCGCGAATGCTGCCGCCCACGCCGAAGAGCTTCTTCACGCGATGCTCCACGATGCCACTGGGCTCGGCATCCAGCAGCGCAGCGGTATCGCGCTTGATAGCCTCCGCCTCCTGCGGCGTAGGCAGAATGTCAGCCACATGCTTCTTGTACGAAGAAAGCGATCCGATGGGCAGGCTCGCACGCATCACGTCATTGCCCGCCGCCACCAGCGTGACCTCGGCCGATCCGCCGCCGATATCCACCAGCACACCGTTGTCCAGCACATCCTCGTGGCACGCGCCCACAAATCCCAGATGTGCCTCATCCTCGTCGGAGAGCAGCGCGATGCTGCAGCCGGCGCCCTTCTCCACCGCGGACACCGCCTCGGCGCTGTTGGAGATGTTGCGCAATACGGCGGTAGCGAACACGTCAACGCGCGCCACGTCGAGCAACGCCGCGCGCTTGAGGCAGCGGCGCACGCTTTCGATGGCAACTTCGATGCCCTTATCCGAAAGCGCTCCGCCTTCGACGTACGATGCCAAACCTGCCGTGATCTTGCGGTTCACGATGGTCTTGAACTTTTTGCCGTCAGCCGACACGTCGTACACGCACAGGCGCACCGTGTTCGATCCAACGTCGATGACTCCATATTTCATAGATGCAATCCGTCCGGTCCCCTGGGATATATTATGCGCCCTCAGCCCAGCGGCACAACGTGCTCCAGCAGCTCGCTCGGATAATCCCAAGCAGAGCCGTCAGCAGGCTGCGCGCCCCAGGTGAAGGCATACGTCAAGCAGTATAGCGCCGCCGGAAAACCCGTTTGTAAAGCCGGTGTCAAATTAGCCGGTAAGGCCACGCAGCAGCTCGATTTCAGCGCCGACGCGCTACGTCCCCGTACTACCGCTCTGCCAGACCGCGCAGCAGCTCGATCTCGGCCGCATAACCGGGCAGCTCGTTGGGCGTTTCCAGGATGAACGGCAAGTCGCGCAGCTGCGGATGGCGCACAATGCGACCGAACGCCTCCAGCCCAATGAACCCGTTGCCGATGGTCTCGTGGCGATCTTTATGCGCGCCGCACGGATTCCTGCTGTCGTTGATATGGATGGCACGCAGGCGCTCGATGCCGATCACGCGGTCGAACTCCTCCAGCACGCCATCCAGATTGTTCACGATGTCGTAGCCCGCGTCGTGCGCGTGGCAGGTGTCCAGGCACACGCCCACATGATCGGAAAGCTCCACGCGCTCGACGATGGCGGCCAACTCCTCGAAACGCCCGCCCACCTCGGTGCCTTTGCCGGCCATAGTCTCCAGCAGCACGGTGGTCGACTGCTCCGGCGCCAACACCTCGTTGAGCAGGCCGGCAATCATCTCGATGCCCACGTCTGCGCCCTGCTTCACATGGCTACCGGGGTGAAAGTTGTAATAGTTGCCGGGCAGATACTCCATGCGCACCAGGTCATCCGCCATGGCCTCGCGCGCAAATTGGCGCGCGTGCTCCTTGTCCGAACAGGGGTTGAGCGTGTACGGCGCGTGCGCCACCAGTTTGCCGAAGCCCTCGACCTGCAAGAACGAACGCAGCTCGGCCGCATCCTCGGGGTCGATAGCCTTGGCCGATCCGCCGCGCGGGTTACGCGTGAAGAACGCGAAGGTTGTGGCGCCGATAGACTGAGCGGTTTTGCCCATAGCAAGAAAGCCCTTGGACGAGGAAAGATGGCAGCCAATAGTAAGCATAAATGTGCCTTTCGTGCGTGTGCTCCGATGCATTATCCCAATTCACATTGGTGAAGCAGTATACGCCACCGCTCCGTCGTGAGCGTCAGATGCAAAAAACGCCCCTACATCACGGTTTTGCGCGGAGGTTCCGAATAGACCATGGGGGCAAGCTCGCGTTTTGCCAGTTCGCAGGTATGCGATGCGAACGTCTGCTCTGCGGGCGCCCGCAAAACCGTAACGTAGAGGCATTTTTTCGCGGAGCCCGCCTGTGACCCACTAGTAACGCCCCTATGTGCGACGCTTTCTTTGCTTCCGAGCGACAACTTTCCTGCGGGATTCGACCTCTTCAGCGGTATACACGCCCTCATCGATGCAACGCTGCACGAGCAGACCGCCATCGTGCGCTAACTCGTCCTCTACCTTATGACGCAGCTCAACCCATTGGCGCAGCGACCGAAGAACCTTCTCCCGTGCAACGCCACCTGCATCTTTCGGATAGCATGCACGCGCGACGTCCTCCACCGACTCACCTTCCAGGAACCGCCTGCGCAGGCGCTCGTTGGCCGACCGCTGCCGTTCGTTTTTCGCCTTGGTCTTGCACGCCTCGCTGCAGAACCTCTTCGGAATGCCGCGATGCCCCGAAAGGGAAAACGGCCGACCGCATTGCTGGCAATACCCCACGCGAACCTGACCGAGCTTGCGGGCGAAGTCGTACCACAGAAACGCAAGTGCCGAATTGAACGCCAAAAAGCCCGTCGTCTCGTCCGATCGAAACAGGTCGACCGTCGCCCCCTGAACATGCAGCGACACGATGCCTTGAACGAGGCGCGCCAGTTTCGGCCTATCGCCTTCGTCAATCTCCTCTTCGCGCACAAAAAGCTCGCCGCCGTTCGCAAGCAGGCCGAGCACATCGCCCGCATCCAGGAACGCCCCTGAAAGCGCACTCCCGTCGCGCAAGCTGCCCAAAACCGAGCGGGCCGCTTCCTCGCCATCGCAGTAACAGAGAAGCATGGCGGCAAAATCCTCAGGTGCTATCTCCCGGGTGAAAGACAGCAGCACAACCGACAGAAACGCTCTTCCGCCCTCGTGGTCAATATTGACGAAAAGATAGTCGAAGCAGCCTGAGCCGGAGAATTTCTTGAACCACGGAAGCCTGGGCAGCATGGCCACGTATCCGCCCGCCCGCTCCGCATCAACGGCGAACGAGACGGCATACATGAGAAACTCCTCACCCGTCAAAGCACTCTGTACGCTCGTTTTTCCCACCAGGCATGCGCCGGACTCATCGGGTCCGATTCCGGCCTTCAAGACGAGGGGCGGCTTTGAGCCGTTCGCCACTTCCTGCATCATGATTGCCGCCCTTGCGATATTCGCGGCGCTCTGCCAGTCGAGCACCGATTCACGGGCGGACGCGCCAAACAACGGCCCCGTGGTTTTGGCAACCGAAAGCAGGGTGTCGCGACCCACAAACGCAACATCCTCGAGAACCGCCCTCATACGCGCAAGAATCGGGTTGCCCGCGATATCCTGCGGATTGGCAAACGAGAATTCGAGGACGGGCAAGCCGCCTTCGCCTGGCGAGCCGCCTTTGCCCTCCCGCCCCTCAGAGTTTGGCACAAGCGCAACGTTGCGCACAGGAAGACGGCCTTGAGGCGTTTTGATTTGATCGAGAATATCCATCTTGCGTCCCGCTCCAATCCTTCTTTGAGCAGCCCAACAGGCATCCTGCTCATTCGAAATCAGTGCCTCACCTGCTCATTCCGGCACGGCATTGCCTTGCCCGGATTCCATTCGCCCGAGGGTGCCCCCCCCTTGGCCCGCGACGTCCTCCATCTTTTGGCGATTGTAACAATATAAATTTACCCGGTCAAAATACCTTTTATTGAGATGTGCCAATGACTATTATCGCAGTGTGAAACAGCAGCAAGGAGGTTGCCATGCAGTGCCCGACATGCGGACAGACATTGCCCGAAGAAGCCCAGTTCTGCTAGAATTGCGGGACAAACCTACACCAAGTCGCAGACGACGGAGCCCCCTATGAGCCCGGCCAGAAAATCGCCGAAGCCCTGGCGGCTCACGTTGCCTCTATCGGCGCATCGCAGCAGCTCGCTGCCCCGGCCGCCCCTTCCGCCCCAATAAGCTCCTCCGCCAACGCTCCGCGCCATACCCTCTTCCCCAAAACGCTCCCGCCGGCATGCCGGTTTCGCCATATGGTCAGCCAACATCGCAGCATGCCCAGCTCGCTAGCGCCATCGTTGCCGCGCAGCAGGCAAGCGACATCGCCAACTTCGCAGAGGCCAAATATCAGCGCCTGTTGCACACACGACGCACGTGCTTCATCTGGGCAATCGTCATCGCCGTGCTCGGATTCCAGGCTTTGCTGGGCATGTTCATCAGCGCGCACCAGTCAAACCCCGACACTTTCACGGATATGGGACAGATTATTGGGGTCTGCATCTTTCTGACCTGCTGCTTCTTCTTTGTCCCTTTCGGGTTTGCGCCGCTTAAGCACTTCATAGACAACCACGGCTTTTTTATCGTGTTCAACCTAGTGTTCCTTTGCATAGCGGCAATGATCGCCCTCATGTTCTCAATTATCGTAGGGCCGATCTACCTCATTTATCTGATGGCCAAAATTCCCCAGGCACGCGAAGACGCCCTTCTTGCACGCCAGCACGCCCAAAGCCTTGGCGTATAGTGAAGGGTAAAAGCCAGAGACACGAGAAACTTCTCAATCGTAGTGCCTGGACTCTCCAACGTGCGCCAGGCACACAACCGCCCGCTGACGCGTCACAGCATCGCCGTGGCGCACATCGTGAGCTTCAACCCGAAAGAGAGAATTGCTATGTATTGCATGTATTGCGGAACCAAATTGGCGGACGATGCCAACTTCTGCACGAAATGCGGCAAGCCCGTTGTGCGGGAAGCAAAGGAGCCGCTTCCCGAAGCGCCCGACGAGACTGCCGCTTTGGACAATCGCGAGGCGCTCTCATCCGACAACCCGTCAACGGCATCCTCCACAATGGCCCAATCGAATCAGGCGGGCAAAACAGTCCCCTTGGTGCAGCCTGAGCAGACAAGCCAGCTAGACCAAACGAATTGGCAGAACCAAGCAGACCCTCAAGGTGACCAAAGCAATCAAGCCCATCAGCATCCCTTTGGAACATCCCTCAAAAACGCGATGGAGCAAACCAAGCAACGCAGCCGGCGCCGCATGCCGCTTGTAGTCATCGTGGCCCTGGCGCTTGCGCTAGCAGCGGGAACGGCGTTTGCTGCGCATTACGTGTACACGACCTTCGTTGCGCCGCACAATCAGCCGGCGCAGGAGCAACCGACGCAAGACGCTCAGCCCGAAAACGGCGCATTCGAGCAGGAGCAGCCGTCCAGCCAGGAGCAGGAGGCACCTTCCGAGGAGGACACGTTGGCCGCTGCCCAAGCGGAAGCCGCGCAGACATATGAGAACGTCTTGGATTCCTACCGCACGTACATCAAAGACGTCCAGTCCGCCCCAGACGATGAAGCCATGCTCATGCTGAGCGGCGATATAGACAACATGGAATACCCCAATGTATATGTAGGCGACTTTCTCATTGGGATCGACCCCAGCTCGATCGCGCTCGAATACGCCTACCAGGATATCGACGGCGATTCCATCGACGAGCTTTTCATTCGCCAATCAATCGACGACCCTTCGTATGACACGCCTATCATCTGCGCCTTCGATTTTAACGACGAGGGCTACATGAAGCGATTTGGAGAGTCCATCGTGCGAGGTGGCTACTACATCACCGAAGACGGCCAGCTTATCAACCGCGGGTCGGGCGGGTTTGACACCAACGCTTCAACGCTTTGCTCCTGGAACGGCGACAAGCTGATTAAGGAGGCGAGCGTGGGCTACACCTATGTTTCCGATGCGGACCGTGGCAATCCGGACAGCCCCTACGAGTTGACCACTCTTAAGGACGGCCACGAGCTCGAAGAAACCGTCACCTACAGCGAAGCCACCGAGGCCCTGCAAACGTTCAACGAGGAGCACCCCATCGCGGATGACATCTCCTGGAAGAAGCTTTAGGCTTCGCCCGACACGCCCGACATTCTGATAGAGGAATCCCGTCTTTTTGACATGAAAATCCCCCGCTCCAGCGATTTTTAGCGTCAAAAAGACGGGATTTGTTGGATGGATCTGCAAGGCAATGCGGCGAAAGCCACCGAGCAGCGCGTTTCAAGCATCCGCCGTTAAGCAACCTGACGATTTGTTGACGGCGGCGTGACGGGCTGCCAACGATTGACGGATGCGGGCCTATTGCGCCGCGCCGTATGGGATAGTAGTCGCGCAGGAAAAGGCAGGCAGGCAAATCTGCACCTCGCAATGCATGCGTCGCAGAGCGCCGCCGCCTGCCTCATCCCAAACCGTCGCAGCAAAGCGCCATGGCAGCGCGTTTCCACGAAACGCCGCCCGCGCAAGCGGAAAGGCACATCATGAGCAGCACCAACGCAGAAGCATACGTCATCAACGACGACGGCACCAAAACCGCCATTCCCGTTAACTTTGTCAATGACGGAGGCGCGTCCTCCACCGGCGGAAATGTTGCGGCGGAGTGCGTTGAATCTTTCAAGCGCGGATTCGCTCGCGGCAACGCCGGAAGCGTTCGCACCGATGCGGGCGAAGCCTCCCGGGCCGCTCAGTCATATACACGTTGGTACGCCAAGCGTGCCGAATGCAGATGCGCCGGCACCGGGACGAATGCCCATGGCTATGCGCCGCAGAGCCCCTTCACCACCGTTGATGCCACTACGGCAGCGCCCAAGCGCTCGCTTCATCTGGGGCGACGCATCGCGGGGCTCGGTATCGCGGCCATCGGCGTGCCGCTGCTCATCCTCCCCGGCCCCGGCTTAGCGCTCATCGGCCTCGGCCTCCTCATGGTGGTCATGCCGTAGGACAACAGGTCCTGTTGCGCGCATCCCCGCCTCACCTAAGGCTTTACAAAACCTTTGCTGACGGCTGATATAGTGTGGTCGGAAACGCTCAAAAGCCAAGACCACTAAGGAGTATCCATGGATTTAGCCGTATGGATAGCTTTGGCAACCGTCATGTTCTGCGTCATCTTCGCCGCCAGAGGCAAAGGAGACTGAAGCCGCAGCAAAAGCCCGCAACGCAAAAGCGCCCGGAGCCGTCTGGACTCCGGGCGCTTTGCCTATGAAGCAGATTTTGTTGCACCGCGTTCGCGCTTTACAGCGTGCGCAGCGAGACTTCTTTGAGCTGGCGCGTGGTCACCTCGGAAGGGGCGCCGGTCATCGGGTCGGACGCGCTGCTGGTCTTGGGGAATGCGATAACGTCGCGGATGGACTGCTTGCCCGCGAGCAGCATGACCAGGCGGTCCAGACCCAGCGCGATGCCGCCATGCGGGGGCGCGCCCAGCTCAAGCGCGTGGATCAGATGGCCGAACTTCTCGTCGATCTCCTCGTCAGTCAGGCCGCATACGCGCAGGATGCGACGCTGCAGCTCGGCGTTGTGGATACGAATCGTGCCGCCGCCGGCCTCGAAGCCGTCCATGACCAGGTCGTACGAGTAGCTGCCGCACTCCAACGGCGCCTCTTCGATCAGATGCTGCTGGTCGGGCGGCACCATGGTGAAGGGATGGTGCTCGGCGGCGTACTTCTTCTCCTGCTCGTCGTAGCGGAACATGGGGAAGTTCACCACCCACAGAAGCGCGTGGCCCTCGCGCGGGATATTGAGCGCCTCGGCCATGTGCATACGCAGCGCGGAGAGCACCGCGTTCGCAACGTCAGCCTGGTCGGCCGCGAACAGCACCAGGTCGCCCGGCTCCACGTTCAGGGCTTCCTTCATCTTGGCATAGGTCTCATCGTCGAAGAACTTGATGATGGGGCTCTTCTCCTTGCCGTCAGAGGTGTAGGCGATCCATGCCATGCCCTTCGCGCCGTTGTCGGAAGCGATGTGGCCCAGCTTGTCGATCTCGCCGCGGCTCCAGTCGCCTGCGCCCTTGGCGTTGATGGCCTTGACCACGCCGCCGGCCTCGACAGCCTTGGAGAACACGCCGAAGCCGCAGCCGCGCACGATCTCGGTCAGGTTGACGAGCTTCATGTCGAAGCGGATGTCGGGACGGTCGCAACCGTAGTACTCCATGGCGTCGGCATACTGCATGCGCTGCAGCGGGAAGGGATGCTCAACCCCGGCAGCCTCCAGCACCTCCGCCATGACGCCTTCCATCATGTCGATGACGTCTTCACCGTCGACGAAGCTCATCTCGATGTCCACCTGCGTGAACTCGGGCTGACGGTCGGCGCGCAGGTCCTCGTCGCGGAAGCAGCGGGCAATCTGGTAGTAGCGCTCGATGCCGCCGCACATGCGCATCTGTTTGAACTGCTGCGGGCTCTGCGGCAGCGCGTAGAACTTGCCCGGGTTGGGGCGGCTGGGCACGATGTAGTCGCGCGCACCCTCGGGCGTGGAGTTGGCAAGAATGGGCGTTTCCACCTCGATGAAACCGCGCTTGTTGAGCGCGGCGCGCATAGCCTGAGCCACGGTGTGACGCAGCTTGATGGTCTGGAACATCTCAGGACGACGCAGATCCATGTAGCGCCACTTCATGCGCGTAATCTCGTCGGTCTCAATGCCGTCCTCGATGGAGAACGGAGGGGTGACGGAGGTGTTCAGCACCACGAAGGAGCTGGCCAGAACTTCGATCTCGCCGGTCTCCATGTTGGGATTGACGGCATCCTCGCCGCGCAGACGCACGGTGCCCTCGACCTTGACCACGTACTCGCGGTGCGAGTGCTCGGCGGCGGTGAATTCGTCAGCCGTCACGCAATCGGGGTCTACCACCACCTGCGTGTAGCCCTCGCGGTCGCGCAGGTCGATGAAGATCAGGCCACCGTGGTCGCGATGGTGCCACACCCAACCGGTGAGCGTCACTTTCGTGCCGGCATCAGCCGCACGCAGCTGGCCGCACGTGTGGTCGTGCATGCAATACTCGTTCAAATAATCCGTCATGATATCCAATGCTCCTTATCTTTAAACGAAGCCGCTGATCAGGCGGTTCGTCATATCAACGAGAATTACGCGGACGCAGGTGGCCGCTATAAGCAAGCAGGCGGCTCATTCATGCATCCACGCCCAAACGCGGCAGCGCAATGCGGCCGCAGCGCCTTCGATGCGCGGAAGGCGCAGGAGGCGGCGCCGACAGCGAAACGTGCGTCCGAACCCGCAAGGCCCTTCAGCGACGTTCGCGCCGACGCCTACAGATTCTCGGATGAGAACAGCTCGTCGAGGGATACGGGCGTACTCGCCGCACCCATGGGCTGTCCGCCGAAGTGCGCCAAAAGCTTGCGCGCCGCAGCGATATCCACCAGGCGCTCCTCGTGCGAAGCCATGTTGCGCACGCGCGCCTTGCCTTGGGCCAACTCGTCAGGACCCAGCACGAATACGTGGCGCGCGCCCAGCTTGTCAGCCATCTTGAACTGGCTCTTCAGGCTCTTGCCCTGGTGGTCCATCTCCACGGTGAGGCCTGCATCGCGCGCCGCGCACAGCAGGTCGAACGCGGTAGGACGTACGGAGTCATCCACGCAGGCGATATAGCCGTCCACACGCTTGGGCGTGTCGGAAAGCGCACCTGCCGCTTCAAGCGCCAGAACCATGCGTTCGAAGCCCAGCGCAAAACCCAGGCCCGGCGTAGGACGGCCGCCCACAGCCTCGGCCAGCTTGTCGTAACGGCCGCCGCCGCCGATGGCGCTCTGCGAACCCATACCCTCGGTCACCTGGACCTCGAACACGGTGCGCGTGTAGTAGTCAAGGCCGCGCACCAACGTGGGGTCTTCGATGTATTTAATGCCAGCGGCATCCAGCAGGCTCTTCACGGCCTCATAGTGCTCGCGGCAATCGTCGCACAGATGGTCGGTAATCTTGGGGGCGCCCGCCATCACATGCGCGCACGTCTCGTTCTTGCAGTCGAACGCACGCAGCGGATTGGTATCGGCGCGGCGACGGCACTCCTCGCACATCTCACCCTCGTGGTTCAGAATGTACTGGCGCACGCTCTCGCGATAGGCGGGGCGGCAGTGTTCATCGCCCATGGAGTTAATCAGCAGCTGCATGGATTTCGCCGGCACGCCCATGCGCTCGAAGAAACGCATCAGCATGATGATCATCTCGGCATCGGCCGTGGGCTCGGTGGAGCCCAGGCACTCGGCGCCGATCTGATGGAACTGACGCAAGCGACCCTTCTGCGGGCGCTCGGCGCGGAACATCGGTCCGGCATAGAACAGCTTGGCGGGGGCAGCACCCTGCTCCACCAGGTTATGCTGTACCACAGCGCGCACCACGCCCGCCGTGCCCTCGGGGCGGAGCGACAGCTTCTGCTTGGACTTCAGGCCCGAATCGTCGCCGGCGGCAAGCGCGCGCTTGTAGTTCTCGCCGCTGCGCACCACGAACATCTCCTTGCCCACCACGTCGGTGGCCTCGCCGATGCCGCGGGTGAATACCTCGGTCAGCTCGAAAAGAGGCGTGTCGATGGGCTCGTATCCATACGTAGAAAAGAGTTTGGCAGCCGTGTCGGTGGTCTGTCGCCACAGTCGTGCGGCGGCAGGCAGCATATCGGCGGTACCCTCGGGTGCGTTGTAAGGCATGTGCGTCCTTCGTTTCTAGCGCGCGAATCACGCGTGACATGGCGTTATACGTAACGCGGTATTTTAACACCATGAATGCAAATTCCCGCAAAACAACAGAGAAGGTGCAGGATACGCCGCCGAGACGCCGCCCGCTTCCCTACATCACCTTGGTGCTTTCCACCTTCTCCACGAATTTGCCCACCAGCTTGATAAGCGGGTTGCGCAGCACCAGCCCCAGCACGATGAACGGCAGGGTGAACAGTGCGAGCGTGCCCAGCTGCACCCAGAAATCGCCCTGGTATACGCCGAACTGCGCGGCACGCATGGCGTTCACCGCGTGCGTGATGGGCAGATACGGGCTCACGTCCTGCACGAACTGCGGCAGCAGCTGCAGCGGATAACTTCCGCCGCCGCCCGACACCTGGATGATCAGCAAAAACACCGAAAGCGCCTTGCCGAAGTTGGCGAACGACGCCACCAGCGTATAGATGATGAACGCGAACACCAGCCCCGCCACCCAGAAGATGAGCAGGTACAAAAGCGGCTCGTTAGCCTGCACGCGCAGGAAGAACAGGTTGCCCAGACACACGCACGTGCTCTGCATGAGCGAGATGACGGCCACCACGCCGAAGCGGCCGATGAACAGCTGGCGCGGCGTGGGATTGTCGAGCCCCTCCAGCGTGCGTTGCGACGGGTTCACCTTGAGCGCCACCATGATGAGCAGCGCGCCGATCCACAGCGCAAGCGTGGTATAGAGCGGCGCCATGGCTGAACCGAAGTTCTCCACCGGGTAGACCGCATGCCGATCGAGCTGCACCGGAGCCGAAAGCGCCGTCGCGAGCGCCGAAGGGTCGCTGCCTATCACCTTGCGCAGCGCCTCAGTGTCGTTGGACGCCAAGGCCTTCGAGATATCCTGCGAGAGCTCGGTGAGCTTGGCGCCCGATTCTTCCATTTGGTCGGCGGCGTCATCGAGCCCCTGCTGCGCAGCATCCACCTTGCCCGCCACGGAATCGGTCGCGCCCGTCAGGTCGGACGCCGCAGCATCAAGCTGCGACCCTATTGCCGCCAGCGACGTGCTCGCATCCCCCACGTCGCTGGCCAGCTGCTGCAGCGTAGGCTTGAGGTTGGAATCATAATCGGCCTTCGCGCCCGCCAGGCTTTCCTGCGCCTGCGCCGCCAGCTGCTTGACCTCATCGCGCTTTGCCTGCGTGTCCGAGCTGCCCGCCTCGATGGAATCGGCGGCCGAATTCAGCGAATCGCGCAGCTGTCCCTGAAGCTCGATGGACGAATTCAGGCGCGTAATCACGGCATCGACCGCCGCCTGGTCCTCTTCGGGCAGGTTGGCCTTGATGGTCTCCAACTGCGCCGCTAGATCTTGATAATTCGCGATCTGGCTGTCGATTGCAGATGCCTGGGAGCGCAGCTGATCGGCGGAATCCGACGCAAGCGCGCCCGCAGAATCGAACGCCGCATCAACGGAATCGGCCACAGCCCCATACCCCGCCGAGCTTTGCTCGATTGCCGACGAAAGAGCGCCGGCGGCATCGTCCAGCGCACCCGTCACCGTTCCTGCAGCATCTTTGGCCTCTCCGGCTTCCGATGCCACATCGCCCGCCGAAACGCGCGCCTGAGCGATCAGGTCGCCGGAATCTTCCACCAGTGCACCCGCCGTGCCCATTACCTGGGAATACGTGCGCAAAACCTGCGACGCCTGCGTCATCTGCTCGCCTACCGACCCCACGCGATCACCCAGCTTCGCGATGGCGCCGCTTGCGCCGGCAGAATCCAAATAGTCCATCAGCGATGACGAGATTCCCAACGCTGCCTCGGAAAGCGTTTCGGCGAACACACGATTCACCTGGGTAGATATCTGGTCGGCCCCCTGGTCGGTCACCTTGGGCGCGATGGCGTTCTTCTTCTCGTTGGTGTAGTACACGATGCTCGCATGCTGCGCGTCGCCGGTGTAGAACGTCATCATGTCGCGGCTGAAGCTCTTGGGGATGACCACCGCCGCGTAGTATTTACCCGATTTGGCGCCGTCAATCGCGTCCTCTTCGTCAGTGAACTCCCATTTCATCTGGTCGTTCGCACGCAGAGCCGACACCACCTGGTCGCCGATGTTCACGCGGATGGGCACCAGATCGCTCTGATAACCTTCGTCGGAATTGGCCACGGCTACTGTCAGGTTGCCCGTGTTGTTGAACACATTCCAGCACGCGATGATGTTGTACCACGAGAATATGGACGGCAGCGCCACCAGGCCCAACACGATGATGACCGTGACCACGTTGCTGCCCATGCGTTTGAGATCGCCTACGAAGAGGCGCCAGATATTTTTCATCGCACGCCTCCTTTCGGCGGATTCTTCTGCCCGGCGGCATGCTTGCCGCGGGGAATTACCGGGTTCACCGTAGGACGCGCCATCGGCGAACCCGGTGCGTGCGCAGCGTGATGGGCAACCTTGGCCTCGCTGTCGTGCCAGCGCTCCACCTTGCTGCGATCGACGTACAGCGACAGCACCTCATCGTCGGTCATCGAATCAAGCGCCGCCTGCCTGACCAGGCTATCGCGCACGTATTCGACCACGATCAAGAAGCCCACCAGCAGCACGAACCACGCCAGCAGCACCGTGAGCATGACCACCTTCTCGGCCTGCGTGACCGCGAGCACCGTCATGGCGGCAACGGGAACCGCCACGCCCAGCACGAGCGCACCCGCCTTGAGGCGCGGATACATCTTCATGAAGCGGGTCGCACGCGCTTTGATGGCGTCGCGATATTCATCGCGGTCGGACAGCACGCGGATAAGCTGTGCAAGGCGATAGCGCCGCTCAGGCAGCTGCACGGCTTCGCTGTTAATCAGGTCGCTTTCCTCGAGCTGTCGCGCGAACAGGCGGTTGAGATTGGCTACATACGGGCGCGCGGCAAGGCCGATAGCCATGAACGCGACGAAGAACGCCGCCAGCACGCCCATGTCGTGCAGCCATGCCCCGTCGTAGAACCCGCCGATGACCTCACGCATGGCGTTGATGCCGTACGTGAACGGGAACGCCGGGTACACCGCCTGGAAGAATCCCGTGGTCATCTCGATGGGGTACAGACCCGTAGCCGCAGGGATCTGAATGAACACCAGGATGATGCAAAGGCCCATGCCCACATGCTGCAATGTGCCGGAAAGCGCATATTGGATGCTCAGATAGGCAAGCGACGCGCCGATGGCGGTCAGATAGAACGCCGGAACGCTCGCGGTTTGCACGCCAATCGCGAGGCAACCCGTCACGCACACGATGGCTTGAAGCGCCACCATGAACGCAAGCAACAGCCAACGCCCCAGATAGCGTTGCCACGCTTTGATGCCCGGCACGCCTTCGCCGTCCACCTCGATGCGCATGATCACCATCAGCATGAACGCACCAATCCACAGCGTCAGGTTGATGAACAGCGGCGCCATGGCCGAGCCGTACGCATTCAGCGGATAGAGTTTTTCCGTCTGCACAGTGGTGGGTGACATCATGAAGTCGGCCACCTTCTGCGGATCGAGGTCGCCGTCGAAAAGCTCCTGGATGGCGTTCGACGATCCGAGCGCTTTGATGTCGGTTGCGGCGGTATCAAAATCGGATTGGATGCCCGCCAGCAGATCGTCCGTCTGGGTAAGCGCGTCGGCGGATAGCTGAAGGGTTGATTTGAGCTCGTCGAGCGCCGAGGACGTCTGGTCGATGAGCACGACCTGACCCGACACCGTGGACGAAAGCCCGTTGGCGGCGGTGCCTATCTGGCCCAAGCCAGCGCTCAGCGACGGCACCGTATCGTTGGTCAGGGATGCTCGGAATCCATCCACGCTCTCAATGGTGCCCTGTACGGCGGAATCGACCGACCCCGACGCGCCCGAAACAGACGTTGCCGTGCCGGCAATGTCGGAAGACAGCGCAGAAAGCCCGTCGAGGGTCTGCTGGGCCTGGTCGTTCGCCCCCTGCAGAGAAGCTACCGCCTGAGCAAGCGCATCCTTTCCCTCCCCTTCGGGCAAGCCCGCTACTATGGCATCAAGCGCCTCCGCCATCTGGGCGTTTTCCTGGACCACCGCATTCGCCCGCGAAATCGCGGCATCCACATCGCCTTGCGCCGCCACGATGCCCGACGCCGTTTGGCCGATGGCGGCATTCGTTTGCGCCGATGATTGGGACAACAGAAGCGAGCCTTGGTCAAGCACGCTGCCCATTGAAGTTGAAAAGCTGACGATTCCCGACGTAGCCTCGCCCGTTAGCGCCGATACGTCGCCCAACGCAGAAGAAAGCAGTACGGCCTGCGCTTTTGCGTCGGCGAGCGTCTGCTTGGCGTCATCCGCCTTGCCTTGCGCCTCTTCGGCGGATGCCGCCAGCTCATCAAGGGCATCACGCGCGTCGGAGACATCGCCGCTCGCCGCATCAAGGCGGTCGATGGCGCCACCCTGCGCGGTTTCCAGGTCGGTTTTGGAATCGCCCAGCCATTCGTCGATGCCCTTTGCCACCGCCTCGCTCGCGGTGGATACAAAAGTATCGTTCACCGTGGTGTCAAGCGTGGTTGCGCCCGTATCGGTGATCTTGGGCGCCACGGGGCCGGTTTTCTCATTGACGTAGTATTCGAGCTTCGGCGCAGTGAAATCGCCCGTCAGAATCGTAGCCATGTCGGAGCTGAAATTCTGCGGTATCACGAATGCCGCGTACGCATCGCCCGATTCCACCGCTTGCATAGCTTGGTCGCGATCGACGAAATCCCATCCGAGTTGATCGTTGTCTTTGAGCTGATCGACAATCTGGGAGCCCAAATCAAGGTCGCCCAGCACCTCGTCATGCGTACCCACGTCCTCGTTCACCACGCAGATGCGCAAATTGCCCGTATTCTCGTAGGGGTTCCAGAACCCTATCACATTGAACCACGCATAGAGCGACGGCAGCACGATGAGGAACAGCGCCACGAGCCACGCCGCCGGCACCTTTGCCACGCGCTTCACATCGCGCGCGAATACGCGAAACACGTTGCCCATGAGCGCCTCCTTTCTTGTCGCATTGTCGCACTAAAAACCACGCGCCACCATGGCAGATGGACTTGTTTCCGCTCACGTCTTTCCTGTTTCGTGGCCAATTCGTTACTCAAATGAATAATCTGATTATATGAGAGCCGGCTACGAATTGCATTGTGGCCACGATAAAGCAACCTCAAAGCGTGATATACAATAACAATGTTCTTAGGAGAATGCCCATGAAACCCCTGACACTCGCATTCTGGATTATTCTCGTGATCGCGCCATTTGCGATTTCGCTCGCATTCTTTGCCGCAGCGCCCGACGTGGTGGCGATGCATTTTGGATTTAACGGACAGGTTGATAGATACGGCAGCAGGTTCGAGCTTCTCATTACAGGTGGCTTCATGTCTACGTGTAATGCGCTTTTCTTCTTGTTCTATGCCTTTTCCGATAAGCTCCACGCATACGGCTTCATCAAAACGAAAACGCCGCAAAGCGGACGGGTAGCGCTCGTTATCGTCGCGGTCCTATTCATCATCGTCACAATTCTGCTCCTAGCGCTTTCTCTCGCTTTTGCTCCGTAAAGCCAGAAGCAATCTCGTTCGCAACACCTGCGCAAATTATCCACTGACAGGCACGAGCAAAGTATGGTATAAAGCCAATGGTGGCAAGTATTGCTACCTCCAAGCGCCGGGGGCTTATCCCCCGGCATTTTCATATTCGGGAGGCTATATTGGCAAAGTTGGCAAGGGAACTTTCGATATTCGCTGACGAATCGGGAGGCCGAGGTGGAACCTCTCGCTATTACCTCCTCACCCTTGTTTTCCATAATCAAGCTGATTCCATTGCTGAGAAAATATCCGCTTACGAACAGTCTCTTCTCGCGGCGAATTTGCCCAACATTCCCTTCCATTCGGAGCCGCTCCTTAATGGGCACGGCCCCTATGAGCACCTTCCGCTTGAAAGTCGCAAAAAACTGTTGTACGCATTCAATATCCTGACGCAGCGACTTCCTATCGCATATCGAACATTCGTATACCGACGTCGCGAGTACGACAACCCTCTCGCGCTCTCTGCAAAAATGAAGCGCGATGTATCTAACTTGATGTTCGACAATTTGGCATTCTTCCAGTCATTTGATGATGTGAAAGTCTATTACGACCATGGGCAAGACATCGTGAAGCGGGCACTCGACCAATCCATCGGGTTCGTACTCTCAAAAAATGCTGTTGAACAAAGGCATACCTCCATGTCAGACTATCGCTTGGAACAGGTAGCTGACTACCTCTGCACTATTGAGCTTGCCGCAGTAAAATATGCCGCCAAAGAAAACGGCGGCACGTACGATAAGTTTTTCGGCAGCATAGGCGCATTCAAGAAAAACTGGCTCAAGCAGGCACGACGCAAACAAATGAATACGGCCTCTTTGGGGTAATTTGACCCGCCCCTGTCGGCCCCTCATTGCTTCTATACAGAAGAGCTCGGGAAGAAGCCGCGATGTCATGATGCCGCGTGGATAAAACGGGACGGAAGCTTAGTGCTCCCGTCCCGTTTTGGATAGGCTTTCCCTTTTGCAGCAAACCTTACCTAGAACAACTCCGTGACCTCGAGATCGACCGATTTCGCGGCGGAAATCAACTCTTTGCTGCCGAACACGCATACGTGACCGCTCTTCGCCACAGCATCGAGCGTCGGCGCGAAGCCGCGCAGTACTTCGGGCGTTGCCGCAAGAATCTGCTCGCGCGTCTTTTCACGCCAATCCACAGGCTTGCCCGTGAAGTAGGCACCGTCCTGGCGAAGCGCCGCCGCCTTGGGCTTGACCGGCGCATCATGCGTCGCCACCGTAGAAACGATGTAGCCTTCCATCTCGTCGGCATCGGGCTCAAAGGCGGCAAGCCACTCCCCCGCCGCGTCGAAACGTTTGATGGTGGGGTCGACCGCCGGATCGCGGAACGAATAGTAGCGCGCGAGCCCCGCCGCCACACGGCGGAACCCAACGCCGTATGCGCCGCCTTTCACGCGCACTTCGTTCCACAGGTAATCGAACGAAAGCGCGTTAGACGCAACCGACCATGCGCCATCGAACGCACCCATGCCGGACACGTCGGCGCCTTTCGCCACATACACCACATCGCCGGACACGACGAACGCCTCGTCTTTAGCCTGCGGCTCGGGTATGGCGATGCGCGAGCGTTCGACATCCTCTGCCGCCGACTCAGCCCCCAGCACGCATGCCGGGCCCTCCGCGGCAAAGCCGAGCGTTCCCGCAAGCTCCCAGAACTTCGCGCAGTCCTCGCGCGAGCCCACAAAGCTCGCCGTCACGCGCTCGCCCGAGAACACGCGCGCCCTCATATCTTCGAGACGCGCCTTGAGCTCGTCGAACCGCTCGTCGAAGTGCTCGATCAAATCCTTCAGGAACAAGTAGAAATCCACGCCGCTCATCTGCTCGCGCAGCACGCACGACTTGAAGAAATACGAGGTCATACGGCTAATGGCACGCGTATGCCCCTCGTTCATGAACGCCTGTTCCATGGCGATGCGGCGCTGCACCAGTACATCGCGAATCTTACCCGCGTCGTCAAAGCGCGTGGTCTCCCATATCTCGCGCGGAATGCTTGCCAGATGCTCAAGCTCCTCAGACAGAGCGCTTGCCGACACCACCATCTTGAGCGACAGATCATCAGGCGCCCCGTCAGGAGCATACACGTTCGCCGCAAACCTCAAGTTCCCCAGATGCGAGCGGGCATAGGTGTCCAAATCAGCCGCCGTATGCTGCGCGGTATCCAAACGGCACAGCAGCATGGACAAAATGGTCACGTACGGCAAGTCATCCCAGTTGAGGTGGTCGATATCGATATATAGACGCAGATAGTCGATATGGCGCGTGGGCATATCGTAGTGCAGGCACGTAAGAGGCGCGCCCTCGAAGCGCCGCGCCTGCGTATCGGGTCGCGCAGCCCCGATATCGCTCACATGCAGTTGCGGCAGCGTCGCCAGAGCCTCGGGCGAATCGGGCTCTTCCTGCAAACGACGCAGTTCAGCGACGTCCCCCTGCACGCGCTCTTTATCCTCGCTGCTCATTGAGGCGAGCTTCACCGCAAGTTCGGCGGCCTCTTCGGTCTCGCCGCCGGTCTCCTGAGGCACCACGTCCACGAGCGCCTTGTGACCGTTCGCCGGCAGAAGCGACGCCAAAACGTCCTCGAAATAGCGCCCGTCCAGACCGGCGCGCATATGCGCCAGCACATCTTCGTAGTGCAGATACGTGGTGGCCATATCGTCGCCATAAAGCCAACCGGCCAGCGCGTTCATGGCCAGCGGCACGCCGTCGGCCATACCGCGGTCGCGTTCACGCAGGTCAAACGCCATCTGCGAAAGTGACGCCTCGAGCAGATCGCGCGGGATGCCCTCTTCAGCAAGGCGTCGTGCCTCAGATTCGATAAGCTCCATGAACGCGCAAGCGACGCCCGGCTTCGCGCCCTTCAATTGGAACATGGCAACCGGCTGCGCCTGCGAATCCAACAGATACGCCGTAGCATCGCCACCCAAACCAGCATCAAGCACCGCACGCTTGATGGGCGATTCGTTGCCGCCCATGAGCGCATCCATCAGCACGTCCGCTGCCAGCACGCGCTCGAAATCACGCGCCTCGCCAATCACGTAGCCCACGCCCACCGTCGCGTTCTCGGGAGCGGTATCCATGGGCACCTCGACGTCCAGCGTCACGCGCGGCGCAGCGATGCCGATCTCATTAGGGGCGTCATCAGTGCGCGGCGCGCAATCCGCCGCGGAAAGGTAGCGCTCGTCCAAAAAGCCCAGTACGCGGTCAAGGTCGAGGTCGCCGTACAGCACGATATAAGAATTATCCAAACGGTAGTGGCGCGCATGCGTGTCCAAGTATCCCTCGTAGGTCAGCTGCGGGATGGCGCGCGGATGCCCGCCCGACTCGAACTCGTAGCACGTGCCCGGAAACAGCGCCGCGTTCACCGCGTGGTACAGCACGCTATCGGGGTCGGCCAAGGCGCCCTTCATCTCGTTGAACACCACGCCGTTATAGCGCAGCGCCTCGGGTGCGTCGCCCTCAGCCTCGTCCAGCTCAAAGTGCCAGCCCTCCTGTTCGAAGATGGCGCGCTTGCTGTAGATCATCGGATGCAGCACGGCGTCCATGTACACATCCATCAGGTTGAGCAAGTCCTGGTCGTTGGTGCTCGCCACCGGATACATGGTCTTATCGGGAAAGGTGAGCGCGTTCAGAAACGTCTGCATTGAGGTCTTGAGCAGGTTCACGAACGGCTCTTTGACCGGGAACTTGTCGGATCCGCACAGAACCGAGTGCTCAAGGATGTGGAACACGCCGGTGTCGTCGGCGGGCGGCGTCTTAAACGTGATGGAGAACGCCTTGTTCTCATCCTCGTTCTCCAAAAACAGCAGGCGGGCGCCGCTTTTTTCATGGCGCATCACGTGCGCCACGCCATCGATCTCGTTCAGCGGCTCGCTTTGCACCGGACCAAAGCCGTGAGCAGCGGCAATGACGCCAATCTGGTCGGAAGTGAGCATACATGCCTCCTCATAAGCCGCGGCAAAACGCGCAGCAACATCAATCCCATGCCGGCGCCGCAGGCTTCATCGTGTAACGCGAGGGATTATAGCGCAGCAGCCTCGCGAATAATTTGACGCCCTTCAAGACCTGCAAGCCCCGCAAAACACCAAGACCCCTTGAAAATCAGGGTTTTCGGATGTCTTGCTAAGTATCCAGAATTGAACACACATCTGACCTGGTGCGATGCTGCACAAACTCCGTTTCTACTCGAACAGGCACTCGAAAACCCTGATTTTCAAGGGGTTTCGCCTCAGAAAGCTTGGACCGCGAGCACATTTCAACGCCTCGGAAGTCCGCGAGTCGAGTTTTAGAAGCCCCAAACCTACATATAGGCCTCCGGCGTAGAGCTTTCTTTGAAAAGTCAGCGCATAATCGCATTTCTTCATTCGCTGCCAGTAGAATTGAAGCTATATCGGACATGCTGCTGGTTGCCCTTTCAGCCAGCTTGGCAAACGAATCGAGGTCCTATGGAAATCACGATGCCCCAGATGAATGATGCCGATGGAGAAAAGCCGTCCGACATGCCCATTGAATTCTCGGGCTCTCTCACTGCGGAAGAGGCTGCCGAGTTTGTACGAGGGGCGCATCGACGATTGGCAACCGTGCTGGGCACCGACGAAGCGGCCGCCCTCGAGAAGGCATGCTTCATGCTCACCGACATGGAAATGGGCGTGTTTTTGGAGGAAACCGTCAAGGCACGGGCAACCGACCACGCCATTCGCAAGCTTGGCCTGACATTTTTGCTGGAGCCGTCCACGCGCTCGACGCTGCCCTACCAAGAAGGCGCGCCCTATGCGTTCGAAACATCGCTCCACGCCATACCGCCCATGGAACTGGACCTGGAAACGCCCATCGAGCTCACTAAAGAACTACGCGCGGAGGTTGCCCCCCAAAAGGCAGAGCGCACCGATGCCAATAAGGACGCCGCAAGCCCCTCCCTGCCCTCAGTTTCGCCCAAACTCGAGAAGCACATCCTTCGCGCCCTGCGCGCACGTCTGACGGGCACCGTCTCTGCGACGCTCGAGAGCGCGGCATTCGCCCGCGAGAACAAGGCATTCCACGCCGCGCTTGAAGAAGACGGCGAAACCTATCGCGAATACCGCATCCGCACGGGTAAGAAACCGCAGGAGGTCGAGGCCGACCTGCGCCGCGGCGCCATGCGCCAGCTCTACGACGAGATAGCCCTGGAAACCATCTTCCGCGAACAGAACCTCGAGGTGACGCCCGAGGACGAAGCAGCCATCCTGCACGAAATGGCCCCCGGCCGCGAAGAGGCCCTGCGCCAGGAGCTCGATAACGCCGGCAAGCTCTGGATGCTCACCCAAAAGACCCGCCGCGCCAAGGCGCTTGTGTGGGCGGTCGACAACCTGATTCGATAGAAAAAGAAAGGGCCCTAGGGCCCTTTCTAGTTGCGTAATCATGTTTGTTGCGCAAGTGCTTCGGCTTGTCGCACGAGCGCTTCGGCTATGCGTTCTTCAGCATCACCATGCGCATCGTGTCAACCACGTGCTCGCAGGCGTCTGCCGTGTTCTCAAGGCGCTGGAACAGCTTGTCCCAGATGAATACGTCTGCCGGGCTTTCCTCGCTGCGCAGGTACAAATCGCGCATCACGTGGAAGAACAGATCGTCCGCTTCTTCCTCAACGTCAGAAACGCTTACCAGCAGCGCGCTGAGCTTCTTGGATTTCTTGAAATCGCGGAAGTCGCACATGGCGGCCTTGAGCGCCTGGCAGCTCTTCAGCAGCAGACGGGCGAATTCCACCGCGCGCGGGTGCATGGACGTCACGTTGTACATGTAGAAACGCTGAATGGTGCTCTCCATGTAGTCCACCACGTCATCGAGCCCCTGCGTGAGCGCGATCACGTCCTCGCGCTCGATGGGGGTGATGAAGTCGACCGCCAAAGCCTCGAATACCTCGTGGCACACCTCATCGCCCTCATGCTCGATGGCATGGGCGCGCGTGATTTCGGGGAGCACGGCATCGGACGTCGTGAAGTTCTCGATGATTTCAATCAGAAGCTCGGCCCCCTGACAGGCAAGGTCAACCTGCTTCTCGAACGCATCGAAGTAGTTGAAACGTGACTTAAGGCTCATGGCAATCCTCTCTTTGAAGCGCGCCGCGCACGGCCGTCGCGTCAGACCAAACTAACGGCGCCCGCTCGCATCGGAGCCCCTGCGCCGCGACATACGTCAGATGAACATCAGGAACAGCTCCGCCATCAAAAAGCCGATCAGGCCGCAACCCGGGAACGTAAGCACCCAGGTCTTAACCATATCGATCGCCACCTGCCATTTCACAGCGGTCTTGCGCTTGGCGGCGCCGACGCCCATGATGGCGGTGGTCTTGACATGCGTCGTGGAAACCGGCATGCCGGTGAAGGTCGCGAGAATCAGGCACAGCGTCGCGGAGAAGCTGGCGGAAAAGCCCTGATACACCTCGAGGTGCGTCATGTTCATGGCGACGTTTTTGATGATGTGCTCGCCGCCGATGGCGGTGCCCAGACCCATGTTGATAGCGCACAGCACCATAAGCCATATCGGCAGAGCAAGCTCGGCGGATTGACCGAGGCCCGCGGAAAGCGCGATGCCCAGCAGGAACACGCTCATGAACTTCTGGCCGTCCTGCGCGCCGTGCATGAACGCCACGCCAGCACCTGCGGCAATCTGGCACCAATGGAACACCTCGTTGGCTTTATGGCGGTTGACGCCCCTACACAGAAACGCGACCACCTTGGCGGTGAACCAACCCAGGCCAAAACCCAAAAACGTCGAAAGCAGAATGCCGTAGATGACCTTGATCCACTCGTTCCAGTTGATGGCATCCAGGCTGCCCATGGCGGCAATAGCCGCGCCCGTAAGGCCAGCGATCAGCGAATGGCTCTGCGACGTGGGAATGCCGAAGTACCATGCCGCACCGCCCCACACGATGATGGCCACCATGGCGGCGGCAAGAGCGGCGATGGCGACGGTGTTGTCGCCGCCGAAATTGACCATGTTGAAGATGGTGCTTGCCACGGCGCTGGTGAACATGGACACCACCAGAAGACCGAGGAAGTTGCATACCGCAGCAAGAATGATGGCAGGGCGCGGCTTCATAGAGCGCGTGGATACCACCGTGGCGATGGCGTTAGGAGCGTCGGTAGCGCCATTGACGATGATGACGCCCACGTTGAGAAGCGTGACGGCAACCATGAGAGGGTTGGTCATGAGATGGGCTATAAACGTCCCCAGTTCTACGCTCACGGCACCCTTCCCTTCGAAACGGCGAACGGCTCCGCAGCCGCGCCCTCGCAGAAATATGACCTGCATCAAGAGCGCACAACAAAAGAGGGCGCCCAAAACGTGCACCCTCTATGATACGCGTAATTTTACAAAAAATTGACTTAGATTTTACCTGTTAAGAAAATGCATCAACCTCAGAGTAGCTTAAGCAAGTTTATAGCTTGCGGAATCAGGACGAAACAGCGAAACGCGCTCTCGTGCCGGAGATTCGTGGGTTCTCGGAGGCGACGCGTACTTCGTACGCTAGCCTGCGAGAACGCGCGAAGATTCGGTGCGAGAGCGCGTTGCAGCGTCGTGGCGCTTATTCGTGCCGTTCCGCCGTTCGGCAGAACGGCGGAACAATTAGAACGCCTCGATTACGCGATGGCGTTCGATGCCGATCGTAGTCAGCCCCTCATGGCCGGGGAACACGATGGTGTCGTTGGGCAGAGGCGCCAGCTTGGTGCGCAGGCTCGCGCGCATCTCCTTCGCGCTGCCGCCTTCGAAGTCCACGCGGCCGGTAGCCCCACGGAACAGTGTGTCACCCGAGAACAGGATGCCCGGCTTGCCGCCGAAGCCCTCAAGGTACAGGCACATACCGCCCTTGGTGTGGCCCGGCGTGTGGATGACCTTGAACTCCAGCGACCCCAGCTTGATCGTGTCGCCGTCGTTCACCTTCACGTCGACATGCACCGGAGCGACGGAATCCCAGGCCCCGAAGTAACCGGGCTGGCCCGATTCGATGATGGCGCAATCGGCGGTATGGGCGACAACCTTGGCGCCCGTTGCCTCGACGAGCTCGGGCAGAGCGATCAGGTGGTCGTTGTGGTTGTGCGTGCATACGATGTACTCGAGCTTAAGCCAGCCGAGCGCCTTGATGATGGCCTGCGCATCGCCGGCAGGGTCGACCACCATGGCAGGTGCGCCTTCCTCGCGACCGTCAGACACAATCATGCAGTTGTTGTCCATCATGCCGATGGTCAGCACGGAAACGGGCACGCAGCCGTGGCCCTCGGTGATAATTCGCTTGCAATTCGCGCGCATGGGTTCTCCTATCGAGTCGTTCGCGGGTTCTAGTGCTTCTTCTTCCCGCCGCGTCCGGCGTGGGGATTGTTTCCTGGCAGCATACGACGCGCCTCGAACACGCCCTCGATATGCCGCAACGATTCCAGAATCTTTTCAATGTTAGAGAGCTGCGACACCTGGAACAGGTAGCGCATCTCCACGATGCCGTCGGAATGGCTCACGGTGTTGGACGAAAGCACGTTCACGCCGGTGTCCGAGATGGTGTTGATGATATCGCGCAGGAGGTTCAGGCGGTCGAGCGCCTCGATATATACCTCCACCTGGAACGATGCCGCGCTTTCGGCGGAATCCTCCCAATGCACCTCAATCAGGCGGCCCTTGTCGCGCATCAGGTCGTTGGCATTGGGGCAGTCGGCGCGATGGATGGACACGCCGCGACCACGCGTGACGAAGCCGATGATCTCGTCGCCGGGCACGGGGTTGCAGCAACGCGACAGGCGCACGAGCGCGTTGTCCAGGCCCGCCACCACGACGCCGTTGGAAGACTTGCCCTTGCGGGCGGCTGCGGCGGGACGCTTGGTCATGGTGAGCATGGGCGGCATGGTGCCCGTGGTCATGATGGTGGACACGGGGCGCGGCTCCGCCTCGGGCTCAGGCGCCAATGCCTTCACCAGGCGGTTGGCAACATGGAGCACCGTTTCCTTGCCGGCGCCCACCGCCACCATCATGTCGTCGGCGTCCTTGTAGCCCATCTGCTCGGCCACAGCCTTCTGCGCGCGGATGCTGGCAGTAGACCCCAGGCCCCGCCCGTGCTTCTTGAGCTCGCGGGCAAGCTTCTCGCGGCCGAGCGCCAGATCGTCGCTGCGGCTGACCTTGGAGAAATAGCTGCGTAGCTTGCTGCGGGCCGAAGGCGTCTTCACCATCTTGAGCCAGTCGCGCGAGGGCGTGGCGCTCTTCTGCGTGAGAATCTCCACGCGGTCGCCCGTCTGAAGCTCGTAGGAAAGCGGCACGATCGCGCCGTTCACCTTGGCGCCAACGCAGTGATTGCCCACCTCGGAATGCACGGCGTAGGCGAAATCCACCGGCGTCGATCCGGCGCGCAGGCTTTTCACGTCGCCCGTGGGCGTGAACACGAACACCTCGGTGGGCGCGAGGTCCATCTTGAGCTCGCTCATGAACTCACGCGAATCGTCCGTCTCCTCCATGCGCTCCACCACCTGGCGAAGCCACGCGATCTGCTTGTCGAATGCGGCGTCGGCCTTGCTGCCCTTCTCTTTGTAACGCCAGTGCGCGGCAACGCCGTACTCGCTCATGCGATGCATCTCTTCGGTGCGAATCTGCACCTCGAGCGGACGACCAGAGGGGCCGATGACCGTGGTGTGCAAGCTCTGGTACATGTTGAGCTTGGGCATGGCGATGTAGTCTTTGATGCGGCCCGGCATGGGGTGCCACAGTGAGTGCACCGCGCCCAGTGCCGAATAGCAGTCTTTCACCGACTCCACGATGGCGCGCACGGCAATCAGGTCGTAAATCTCGGAGAAACCCTTGCCGCGCTTGGTCATCTTCTGGTAGATGGAGTACAGGTGCTTGGGGCGCCCCGCGATGTGCGCCTTGATGCCCAGGCGCGTAAGCTCGGCGGAGAGCGTCTCAATCACGTTGGCCAGATAGCGCTCGCGCTCTTCGCGGCTCTCGGCCACCATGCGCGAGATCTGCTTGAACTTAGCGGGCTCCAGGTAGAAGAACGACAGGTCTTCGAGCTCCCACTTGATGGAGCCGATGCCCAGGCGATGGGCGATGGGCGCGTAAATCTCGAGCGTCTCGTGCGACTTGAAGATGCGGCGGTCCTCGGGAAGCGCCTGCAGCGTGCGCATATTATGCAGACGGTCGGCAAGCTTGATCACGATGACGCGAATGTCTTTGCTCATGGCCACGAACATCTTGCGGATGGTAGCCGCCTGCTCGTCGGTCAGGCTCTCCACGGCAATCTGCGTGATCTTGGTCACGCCCTGCACCAGCTGCGCGATTTCAGGATTGAAGTCCTCGGCCACCTGCTCGACGGTCACATCGGTGTCCTCCACCGTGTCATGGAGCAGTGCGGCGCACAGCGTGTCTACATCCATGCGCAGATCGGCGAGGATGAGCGCCACCTCGATGGGGTGCGCGATGAAAGGCTCGCCGCTTTTGCGCTGCTGGCCGGCATGGGCCTTGTCGGCGAAATGGTAGGCCTTGCGCAAGAGCTCCATGGCGTCCTCGGAGAGGTATGCCGACGCGCGTTTTTCGAGCTCAGCGAAGCGCGCATCAGGCGCCATATCCTCGCCCGCCGCGGCCGAAGGAGCGATGCCCCCGTCGTAGGAATCTATGGAGAGGGCGCCGATCGCATCGGCGAGCTCGGGCTCGACCGGCAATGCGATAACACTGTGAGCGTGGTTCTGTTCTGCCATGGCTACTCTCCCCCTTGCGGTTCATCCGACAGCATGGGGCGCACGATACGCCCGCGCAGCACGTCGGCAGGGCTGCGCATAACCCATTCCCTGAAGCGGGCGAACTCTTCCATGTCGCCCATCCCCTCGCGATACAGCACGCTGTCGGTCAGCTCGACCTTGCTCGCGCCCATGCACACGTGCACCGCATGCGCGCGCGAGGCGCATCCGCACGGATCGTACGTGCGCACCAGGCCCAGCTCCTCGAACACCGAAATGCCGCAGCTGCATGCCTGAGCATCTATGACGAAACGAGGCCGGCGCGCCATGCAGGCACCCGCCAAGTCTTCATCGGATATTGTAAAGAAAACCTCGCCCTCGTGCACCGAGGCCGCACCCGGACCCGACGGCTGGCCGCCATGCGCCAACGCGCCGGCGGCAACCTGCACCTCAGCCTCGCGCTGCAGGCGCTTGAGCTCGCGATAGATGCACGCCATGGCGTCGTGGTCGGGAGCGCTTCCCTGCAGGATGCCTTCGTTCTGCATGACATCGCGCTTGCCGAAGAGCACATGGATGCACGCGTCCTGGCCGCCTCGCCCGGCGCGCCCGCTGATCTGGTTGAATTCGATCTCGGAGAACGGCATGCCATAGAGCACCACGTGGCGGATGTCGGGGATATCAACCCCCTCGCCGAATGCCGACGTGCACACGAGCACGCGCAGCACGCCCTCGCGGAACAGGCGCTCAACGCGCTCGCGCTCCTCGCGCGAGAGGCCAGCGTTGTAGAAGCCAATCTGCATGGCCACCTGCGGCACCATGGTGCGCAGCGTGCGGGCAACGTCCACCGTGCCCAGGCGCGAATTCACGTACACCACGGTCTTCTCACCCGTGGCGATAATGCCTGCCACGTAGCTGTCTTTGTCGCGCATGCTGCGGCGATCATCGAGCCCCAGGTTGAAGCGCGCGTGGTCGTCGCGCACCACCTCTTCGATGCCCAGCGTCTGGCACACCGATTCCTCGACCTCGGCCGGAGCGGTGGCGGTCACGGCGAGCACCGTGGGGTTGCCGAGTTTGGACACCACGATGCCCAGGTTCAGATAGGCGGTACGGCGGCCGGCGCCCGATTGGAGCACATGATGGGCCTCGTCAACCACGAAGAAGCCCACGCGATGGCACGCGGCGATATCGTCCGCATGGAACGCTAGGTATTCGGGCGTGGTCAGCACCACATCCACACTGCCGTCGGCAAGACCGGCGTATACGCGGCGGCGCTCAGACAGGGGCGTCTCGCCCGAAAGCGCGGCCACGGCAAGCCCCAGGCTCTCGAAGGCCGAGGCGAGATGGAATCGCTGGTCAGCAAGGAGCGCGCGCAGCGGGTACACGAACACCGATGCTTTGCCCTGCGTGAGCGCGACACGTGCGGCATGCACCTGGAAGATGAGCGATTTGCCGCGCCCCGTGCCCATGACCGCGAGCGTGTTCTTGCCCTGCGCAAGCGCGTCGAGCGCGCGGCGCTGGGAGTCGTGGAGCGAGGCATCGCCGATGAACGCCGCAATCAGGCGGCGCGTAAATTCCTGGGGGTCCTCGCGGAAGAGCGTCTGCCAGCGCGCGCGGCAGTCGGCCTGGCCGCAGCCGCACGGGTCGTCGCCCGCCTCCTCAAGGTCGCGGTCGATGTCGTAAAGCTCGCTCACGAAGTCGATCTCTTCATCGGGCAGGCAGGCACGTAGCGCGGGGCAGGTGCTCGCCGGCTCGATGGCATCGAGCATGCACTTGACGGAACGGCGGCCGCGCCACTCGTCCACCTGGGCCTGGAACGCCGCATCCACTACGCAGCCGCAGGTCATGAGCGAGCTGATGCCGTCGCAGTGGAACATGATGCCGTCCACCGAGGTCACGCCATCGGTAAGCGAGCACGAGAGATGGTTCTTGTTCGCGCCCACCGCGCGGCAATTGGCCAGGCGAACGTTGTGCGCCAGGTAGCGCGGCGTGGGATTTTCCTGACCGAACGGAGCCAGGCGGTCGAGGCTCTCCACGGCGGGAAGCGTGAGCTCGGACAGGTCGATCACCGCGTCCACCTCGATAAGCGGGTGGAAGCTGTCTTCGGGGAGCGTGTCCATATAGGCGCACAGGCGCTCAGTGAATTCGGGGAGCTTGCCCACGGGAAGCGTCACGCCCACAGCGGCCTCGTGTCCACCGAAGCGCGTGAGGATGTCGGAGGTGGACTCCACGGCCTTGAACAGGTTCACGCTGCCCACGCTGCGACCGCTTCCACGCGCCTCGTCGCCGTCGATGGTGAAGAGCAACGCCGGAACGCCATAGGTGTTCACCAGGCGCGATGCGACGATGCCCTTGACGCCTTCGTGCCAGCCCTCACCCGCGACCACCAGCGCGCGCTCGCCGGAATATGACGCGGCGGCCTTCGCCTTGGCGGCCTCGGCGAGCTCAGCCTCGATGGCACGGCGCTCGCTGTTCACGCAGTCGAGCTCGGCGGCCTTTTGCTGGGCCTCTTCGAAATCGTCGGTCATCAGAAGATCGAGCGCCAAATCGGCGTTGCCCATGCGGCCCGCCGCATTGAGGCGCGGAATAAGCGAGAAGCTGAGATTCGTGGAAGAGAGGGGCTTGCCCGCCACATTGCACACGCCCACAAGGGCGGCGATGCAGGGGCGCGGGGTAGCATTCATGCGGGCGATGCCGTCGGCGACCAGAGCGCGGTTCTCGCCCGTCAGCGGCATGAGGTCGGCCACCGTTCCCAGCGTGGCAAAGTCAGTGTATTCGCGCCACAGATGCGGATGGCCCATGCGACCTCCCAACACCTGCACCATCTTAAGAGCCACGCCCACGCCGGCGAGAATGGAGCTTTCGCACGAGGGGTCGCATTTGGGATCTGCCACGGGCACGCCCTCGGGCACCATGGTGCCGGGCTCATGGTGGTCGGTCACCACCAGGTCGATGCCCGCATCCGTCACAAGAAGCGCTTCCTCTTTACACGAGATGCCGCAGTCAACCGTGACGATGAGGCTGGGTTCGTAGGCGCACGCGCGCTCGATTGCGGCGGGCGTCAGGCCATAACCTTCATCGAAACGCTTGGGGATGAACGGCACGGCGTCGCAACCCAGCTCGCGCAATCCGCGCGTGAGCACCGTGGTGGCCGAAATGCCGTCCAGGTCGAAGTCGCCGAACACCAGAACGCGCTCGCCGTCGCGAATCGCGCGCTCGATGCGATCGGCCGCCTCTTTCATCTGCGGAATCTCGTAGGGGTTGCGCCAGTCGCGCTCGATATCGGGCGAAAGGAACATGCGCGCCTCTTCGACGCTGCCCACGCCGTGTGCGACCATGGTTCGCGCAACGAAATGCGCGAGGCCGAATTCCTGTTGAATAAGCGAAACAAGCGCCGGGTCAGCCGGCGCGATCCTGAATTGCGCTGCCATAATGACGTGCCTGCCTTACATCGTGTCTTTCGCAGGCTATTTTCGCACACTTGGCGCAGGTTATGCACGAGGCGGGCCGTATTGTGCAAACAGGGTGAACCTGGGACGATGCATGATACGGCACCATCGCCCGCACCGCCGTAAAAACTGGACGCTGGAACAGCGAACTCAGCCAATTCACCGCCCTTCCCCACCTAAAAATTGCTCGTGCTGCAGTTTTTGACGCATATGGAAAATATACGCCTCACCCACCAAGGCTATGAACTGGGAAAACGCAGAAATGCAATCGAGGCTACTTTGCACACCCCGGATAAACTGCAGCATGAAGAGTCTCTCTCAGACTCATAGGGCAAAAAACAAAAAGATGGCGGCGAATCGCCGGCCATCTTTACATGAATTAACTCAGTTATTGCGCAACGCCTAGAGCAGCTATCGGGCAATCGCCTTGGTGTGGAACCGCAAGATCGCGGCGGCAAGCGCCGTCAGATTGGCGAAATAGCCCTCGGGAAACGTCTCGACGATGCGGGCATGGAATGTATCGATCCAGCTCAGGGGATGCGTCTCGATGAACGTGAACACAGAAGCATCGCTTTCGGAAGCACATGCTAAGTCTTCCGCGCCATCCGCGGGCTTGTCCGATGCCGAAGCGGCATCACGGCCACCCGCCTCCTGCATCGCGCGGCGACGGCATAGTTCGGAAAGGTACAAAAGCTCGATGCCCATATGGTCTTCGTACTGGTGGTTTTCGTTCTTCACCTCAAGACCGGCATTCTTGAGCAATGCCTTCATCTGGAAGGTCGCCTCGCCAAAACCCACATTAGTATCTGAACGATACATAGTTTCCCATGGAGCTGCTGAAGGCGAAGGCGGGCCGATGAACAGCTTGGTGTATTCGACGGAGGCATCCTGAACGACATTCGCACCCTCTTCGGCACGTGCAACAGCACCTTCGGCATAGCCAAGGCATCCAGCAGCCGCGTCAGACACGCCAGCATCGCCGAAATCGGGGAACGCCCGCCAAAACTCAGGGTCAAGCCCCACCGCAGACGTCTGGCTCATAGGAGCGAGCAGCGAGTTGCCCAGAAACGCATACGCCTCGGAAAGCGTTTGCCAAGGCATGGACTCTTTCGTCATGAAAGCACCTCCGTCGTGTACTAGCAAAATAAAGGGCCGCACGTTGGGGAGGGAGGTACGTGCGGCCCCAAGGAAGAGGCCGTTTGAGGCGCCGCGCTTTAAGGGATTGCCCCGTGGCGGTGCCCGCAGCGGCTATTCCGCGCGATTTAGGCGGCAGCACCCTCGGCGGCAGCATTCGCGCCATCCGCCTCGGCCGTCTTGGCGGCGGGCAGAAGCTTCTGGCACAACACCAGGAACGCCAGAGCGCCAAGCGAAATCACGCCGATCACGATGACGATCTCGACCCACGTAGGAGCATAGGTGCCCACAACGGCCCAAACGTCCATGCCGGTCGCATGCGCCGAAGCGCTGGAGCCACTGATGATACCCGGAGCGCCATACACGTTGGGCATGAAGAAGGAAGTGAACAGCAGCCAGATGCGCTTGCAGAACACGCCGATCACGATGCACACGCTCGCGAACATCACGAGCCCCATGTTCTCGCGGTTGCGAGCGAACACAAGGATGCAGAACGGAATCAGAAGACCCAGCAGGATCTCTGCCCAGAAGAACGGCGCGGTAACGCCGGACGCCATGATGGCGAGCGTCTCAGCTCCGGCAGCGCCGGGATAGACCATGGTCAGAATCTCGCAGCCAACCAGGAAGGCGTCGATTGCCACGCAGGTGGCAAGCAGGCCGGCAAGGCTGGACATGAGCTTCTTCTCGGTCTTGAACCAGCCGGACTTGTTGAGGCCGCCCAAGACCAGCATCAGCAGAGCGAGACCGGAATCCATGGCGGAGACGACGAACAGCGGAGCCATGATGGCGGAATACCAGCCCTCGCGAGAAAGCTGCAGGCCGAAAATCCATGTGGTCACGCTGTGAACCAGAATTGCCACAGGCAGAGCGAAACGGCTCACGATGGCAACCTTGCGGTCAGCGTCGTCCTTGTTGGAGGTCATGAACACCAGGTAGATGATGTTGATGACCAGATAGAGGCAGATCACGCAGATATCCCAGCACAGAGGCGAGGTGGGATTGAATCCGGTGATGATGCGCCACACACGCTGGATACCGCCCAGGTCAACCAGGACGAAAATACCAGCAACGCAGATGCATGCCGTGGACAGAATGACGGCGGGAAGCGCCACCTTCTTATACTCGGCCACGTGGAACACGCTCGCCGAAGAGGCCACAATCAGGCCGCCAGCGGAAAGGCCCACGAAGAACATGAAGCATCCGATGTAGAGGCCCCACGACGTGCCGTTGTTCATACCGGTCACGCCCAAGCCGCCCATCAACTGATAGATCCAGGCGGCGATGCCGGCGACGGTCAGAATGCCCAGCACGGCGTACGCGATTTTCGTCTTGCCAGAAGTCATGGTTGCACCCCCTCCTTATTCGAAGTAATGGACTTGCGGCTTGGTGCCCTGCTCCTCGAGCAGGACATAGGCATGGCGCTCAGCGATGAGCTTGGAAATCTCAGAATTGGGATCGTCCAGGTCGCCATAGGTGCGGGCCTTGGTGGGGCAGCACCTCACGCACATGGGCTCTTCGCCGCGATCGGTGCGCTCCTTGCACAGCGTGCACTTCTCGGCAACGCCCTTGGGGCGTACAGGAACTTCCTTGTCGCCGAAGTTGAAATCGGGCTTGCGAACCGGCTCGTTCCAGTTGAACACACGTGCGTTGTACGGGCACGCCGCCATGCACATGCGGCAACCGATGCACTTGTCGTAATCGATTTCGACGCGGCCCTTGTCGTCCTTATACGTAGCGCCCGTGGGGCATACGCGCTGGCACGCGGGGTTTTCGCAGTGCTGGCAGGCGATGGGCAGATACGAACGGCTCAGGTTGGGATACGTTCCGAGCGCACCGTCTTCGACATCGCAGCCCTCGGTGATGACCCTATTCCAACGCATGCCTTCAGGCACGTTGTTCTGCATCTTGCAGGCGAAAGCGCACGTCTGGCAACCGATGCAGCGCGTCTTATTGATAGCAATAGCTAGTCTCGTCATGACGCTTCACCTACGCTTTCTCAATCTGGACGAGAACATCGTTGTACGGAATCTGCGGACCGAAATACATGTCGTACTGACGATCTTCGCGATGAGAGTTCGTCACGTTCTGCAGGAAGCCCTCGTCGTAGTAGCGGGTGTACGTGGTCTCAGCCATGAAGAGCACGCCGGGCTGCAGGCTGCGGTTCACATGGACGCCGCACTTGAACTCGCCACGGTCGTTGAACACGCGCACGGTGTCGCCGGTCTGGATGCCGCGAGCCTCAGCGTCCTCGGGGCTGATGTTGACATACGGACCGAAGTTCTCCTGGAACCACTCGCATGCGGTGTAGTACGCATGGATGCGGTAGCGGCTCTTACCCTGCATGAAGTACAGCGGATACTGTTCCTTGATCGGGTTGGAGGCGTACGCTTCGTTCGCATCGGTGTACACCGGGAACTGATGACCCCAGTCAGTCAGATACTCGTAGTAGAGCTCCACCTTGCCGGAAGGCGTCGGCAGATTGTCGGCGGTACCGTCAGGGCGATAATCGGGACCGGTCTCAGGAAGCGCCATGCAGCCACCCTGCTGAAGGAGAGCGTCGTAGGTGATGCCCGCCATGCGGGGATCGAGCTCCTCAACTCCGTCGAGCATGAAGCGCGCCAGCTCCTCGTAGGTTTCGGGCAACGTGTCCTCGAGACCCCACTGAGCAGCAAGCAGGCGTTCGATCTGCAGGTCGGTCTTGGACTCAAACAGCGGCTTAATCAGGTTGTTTGCAAGCATGACATGACCGTAACTCGCACGAAGCGACTTCACGTTCTCCTCGGACTCGAACTTAGAGCATGCAGGCAGCACGATGTCGGCGTAGTCCACAGCAGAGGAGTGATAAATGTCGATGATGGCGAAGAAGTCGAGCGACTTCACCCAGTTCAGCATGTCATTCGCAGCAGCGGCCTCAAGCGTGAAGGCGTCGCCGAACGTAAGGGCAACATGAATCGGGTTCTCGTTGTACGGCATGTCGTACATGGCGGTGCCGCAGCTCGTGTAGCCGTAACCTTCGGGAAGCGTCCAGTAGTTCACCGTTGCGGCCGGATCGTCAACGCCTACGCCACCGAAGAAGCCCATGCCGGAGCCCTTGCGTCCATAGTTGCCGGTGATGGCGACCAGGATGGACGTGGAATGACCGAGCACGTCGGCGTTGGTGTACTTGTCGGGACCACCCAGGCCAAAGTCGATGATGGCGGGACCGTTGTTGGCATAGCGGTCGGCAAGAGCGATGATGGTCTCCTTGGCGATGCCGCAGGTCTCGGCAGCCCAGTCGACGGAATACTCAGAGATCCACTCCTTCAGGAGCGTCCATTCGGTGGTGTATTCCTTGCCGTTAATCGTCCACGTACCTTCGAGAGCAGGCTGGACGCCTTCCTCGTTGTACAGGCGTGCCTTGCCCTCGGCCTCATCCCACACATAGGGAGCGCCCACGGTCAGCATGCCCACGACCGTCGGGTTGGGGCACATGACGTCTTCGCTGCGATAGGTCTTGCCGGTCTCGCGATCGACCAGATACGGCAGCGACGTCTTGCTCTTGATGAACTCCTCGTCATACCAGCCCTCGTCGACGATAGCGCGAATCATGCCCTGGATCAGTGCAGCGTCGGTGCCGGGCAGCACGGGCAGCCATTCATTGGACTTGGATGCGGTGCCGGTGAAGCGCGGGTCGACGGTCACGATGTAGACGCCTGCCTCCTTAGCATCCATCAGAGCACGAGACCACACGATGCCGCTCTCGAGCGGGTTGTGGCCGAGCTCGATGATGGTGGACGCATCCGAGAACTCATGGATAGAACGATTCGGGCAGTAGCTGAATGCGCCGAACGCCGCAGCGGTGCCGTTCGGCTGGCCGCGGTCCAGGCCCCAGTTTCCGCCAGAATCGGCCTTCATCAGCTGACCAAAGAAGTCGAAGTCGATGCTCGCCTCGGTGGACTTACGGATGAATACCGAGCCCTCGCCATACTGCTCCTGAGCAGATTTGATGGCGTCGGCGATCGTTTGAATTGCCTCATCCCAGCTGATAGCCTCGAACTTGCCTTCGCCGCGCTCGCCCACGCGCTTGAGCGGAGTCTGGATGCGGTCGGCGGCATAGATGTGATCGACTTCGCCGATGCCGCGCAGACAGATGGTCTGATGGCTTTCCTCGGCGAGATCGCTGGGCTCAATGATGGAGACGCGCTCATCGCGGATGGTGCACTTCAGATTGCATCCCGTGAGGCAGTGGAATTGATGGCACAGATGCGCCACGCGCTCCTCGCCGTCGGCGTGCGCCTCGGCGGGTGCTAGCCAATTATCGGCGGTGGTCATGCTTGCAGCGCCGGCAAGGCCCAATGCGCCCGCCGCTACGCCTGCGGTTTTGAGAAAGTTCCTGCGCGTCATCCCGGCATGCGGGCTTGTAGCTCCTGACATTTCTCCCCCTTCGAAGATAGTCAGGATACCCCTCTAAATTGGTTCCCCCTGCGGCCCGTCGGCCGTATTGCTCGCGCTGCGTTTTACAGGTTTTGCCCTGGTCGCATCATGCGGGCATGGTTAGCTCAACTCTCGGGTATCCCCCAATACTCCTTCAGAATTGGCCAAATTCTTCTAGCTCGCACTATACGAACCTATCCTAGGATAATCAATACCTATCCTAGGATTATTTGTCCTAGGATTATTCTATTTTGTGATAAACCGCACTTTAGTGATTCTTATAGCTATCTATAATATATGCCACTATAATATAGCAAGACATAAGATTAACTCATAGGAGAGACCCATGTTCGTCGGACGCGAGAAAGAGCTCGCAGAGCTCAATAGGCTTTACGAAACAGACACCTTTGAAATGCCGGTCATCTATGGCCGCAGGCGCGTTGGGAAAACCCGACTCATTTCTGAATTCATCCGAGGCAAGCGAGCGATTTATGTTCAGGCCCGACGCACAAACGCGCAAGCAAATCTTCGCATGCTGAGCGATGCTATATTCGCGTTTTCCGAGGGGCCGTCAGGCGGCGCATTCGAAAGCTTTGATGATGCGTTCGACGCCCTTGCCCAGCTTTCTCAAGCACAGCGATTGGTGTTCGTCATCGACGAATACCCCTACCTTGCGCAATCATCCCCCGAGATTTCATCCCTTCTGCAAGAGAAAATCGACCACGTTTATAAGCAGAGCACCAAACTGAAACTCGTCCTATGCGGCTCATCCCTCTCCTTTATGGAGGAGCAAGTGCTTGGTTACGAAAGCCCGCTCTATGGACGACGTACTGCACAGTTCAAAATCAACCCCCTCGATTTTTTCACGGCCAAACATTGTTGGCCGCAGGCGAGCGAAACCGACGCAGCGGTGTACTACGGCATCACAGGCGGCATACCGGCCTATGCAGAAAAGATAGACTCCTCGTTAAGCCTCAAGCAGAATATCGAGCGCCTCTACCTCACACCCAGCGGATACCTTTTTGAGGAGCCGGGCAATCTTTTGTTGCAAGAATGCCGAAACCCTGCCCAATACGACAGCATCATCACAGCCGTGGCATCAGGGAAAACGCGACTGAACGAAATTGCAACTACGGCAAAAATCACCGAAAGCAATACGAGCACATACCTTGCTAAGCTTTCTTCGTTGGGCATCATTCGCAGAGAGCTCCCCTTTGGAGAGTCCAGCAATAAACGCGCCATCTATTGCGTCGACGATTCCATGTTTCGATTTTGGTATAAGTTCGTTCCCCAATCCATGGGGCTCATCCAAAACGAGATGGGCGATCTGGCCATGAAGCGAATTGAGCCTCACATTCCCGAATTCATGGGAGCCGTGTTCGAAAAAATCTGCTCGCAGTACATCTATCGCCTAGCACGCCTGGGCAAGGTGCCCGTCATGCCCATTCGCATGGGCAGATGGTGGGGCAGCGACCCGCGGACAAAAAGCCAGGAAGAAATAGACATCGTGTTCGATGATTCCGACGGAAACGCCTGCTTCGCTGAATGCAAATGGCGCAACGAGCAGGTGGGCAGCGATATTCTAGATACCCTTGTTTTCCGAAGCGAGCTGTTCCGTTACTCCAAAAGGCATTACATGGTTTTCAGCAAAAGCGGATTCACCGATGCATGCCATACCAAAGCTCAGGCGATGGACAATGTGACGCTGATATCGTTCAAGGATATGGTGAGGGAATAGGCGGCGTCCCTACTTCCCCGTCGCTAAATCTCGCAGAGCCTTTGCGGCAGCATCCTTGCCACCATCGCCCAGCACATCGCCAAAGCCCTCGCTGAAGCTCGAAGGCACCACCACGGTGCCGCCCGTCTCACGCACGCTCTCGTAGAGTAGATGCATCGCGCGCAGACGCATGGCCCCATCGTTGTTGCCGTACACCTCGCCCATCTCGTCATATGCCTGACAGATGTCCTGCTCCGCTTCGGTCAGGATGATGCGCGCTTTCTTGCGCTGCTCTGCCTGAGCCTCAAGCGACATCACATCCTGAAGCTCCTTGGGCACCAAGATATCGCGCACCTCCACCGAGAGAATGCTGATGCCCCACTGATCCGCCTTTTCTTCGAGAACGCGCTTGAGCTCGCGATCCAGCTGTTCGCGACGAATAGCAACCTCGGCGGCACCCGCGCGACCGATGGCATCGCGCAGCGCGGTCTGCGCCGCAAGCTCGACGGCATGCGTGAAATTACCCACTTCCAGGCACGCCGCTTTAGCATCCCACACCATCCAGAACAGCACGGCGTTCACATTGAGCGGAACCAAGTCGGCCGTGAGCGTTTCCTCAGCTCCGAACGTGGTCACGCGCATGCGGCCGTCCACACGCATCGTATTCTGCTCGATAAAGGGAATCGTCCAGAAGAGCCCCGGCCCGCTCACACGGTTGAATTTGCCGAAGCGCAGCACGATGACCTTCTCCCACTGCTGCGCGATATGAATCGCCATCGTGGCAAGCATCGCGATGATGGCGCTGACCAGTACCGCCACCAGACCAATCTCGCCCTGCACGGCCGCGAAAACGGCAGCTACCGCCGCGAATGTCACCACGAACACCATGGCGGAAAAGAGCCATACGCCCGCATTCGACGCGCGTTCGCCCTCCGCAAGCGTGGTGATTGCGTCGGGACGCACGGCAAAACGCTCCCGCGCCGACATCGAAGCCGCATCGGGGCGCACGCCCCAGTTTCCGCCCTCTCGTTTGCCCCTCATGCTACATCCGCCTTTCCTGCGCGGTTTCTTCTTCCTTCTTGAGCTTTTTGACCCTGCGGTTCACCCGCTGCTGAATGTCATCGAGCGAAAGACCTAGATCGCGACAGCCGGAAATGAAGTCGTCCAGCATTCGGTCGACCTCTTGCGTGCATTCGTTTCCCAACTCGGCGTCCAAGCTTCGCACGAATACGCCTTTGCCGCGAATGGACTCCAGGTAGCCATCGTTCGACAAGCTCAAATACGCCTTGTTCACGGTGTTGAAGTTAAGAGATATGTCTGACGCCAGTGCACGAACCGTAGGCAACTGATCGCCCGGTTTGAAGTACCCCGAGCTAATCAGGTACGCGATGCGCTGAGCAAGCTGCACCCATGGAGGCACATTGCTCGTCGTATCTACTTCAAAGGGAAACTCGGCCATTTAGTCACATCCGTCTTTCTCATCCAAGGAACATCATCGCAGACACCGCCACGGGGTGCAGGCCCGCCATGATGACGCAGTATCTCATTGCGAAACCGCCCAGCAAAACACAACATGCAATCACGCATGCAATTGCGGGCCTCTTGCGGGAGTCGTTCAAACTGATGCATTCGAGAATAAGCGGAATCACTAGGCCCGTCGCCACGAAGCACAGCCAGAACACCCATGCGTTTGCCCCGCACAATAGCTCGCCCGCCGAAGCGATTGCCGCCGCATCGGTGGGGTTATTCGCAAACCCCAGACCATTTGCGGCGTTCAGCGGCGAGACACCATGGAGCGAGGCCGCCACCAGTAGGATTGTCGCCAGCGCCTCAAGCGCAATGACCAGAATATCGGCGGTGAGAAGCCTGCGCATGACTGACTCGAAAGCCGAAAGCGCACCCGCCGCATAGGACGAGAGCAGCACCAACGCAACCCCGCACGAGACAGAGGAAAGCACGAAGAGAATGGGCAGCCAAGGCGTAGCCCACAGAGGCACCGCCGCAATCCCCTGCAGCAAAAGCCCCGTGTAGAGAATCACGCCCAGGCCCACGACGCACGACAGCGCCTGCACGATGCGCACGAGGGCAAAACGTGCGCCGTTTGCGGAGCCCCACATGAGAAGCGTGACGCACGTAAGCGATAGAGCGGCCACGAGAAGCCATGTGCCCATCGTAATGAAAGTCGGCGTAGGGCTGAGGAAAAGGAGCGCTACCCTATCCGAGCGTGCAAGATCGGCCACGAGACAGAACGCCCCAAGCGCAAGCGCGATAAGCGAAGCGGTGTGCCCGGAAACGAATAACCGACGATACATACCGACTGGTGCAAACCGCCACACGACAGGCTGGCAGCAGACGGAAGCGTTCGCGCGCAAACGCGCAGAGCCATCCGAAAAGGCGGCAGCATTGGCAAGTGCAGCGCCGCCTCGCGACGAGCAGGCAGCAGCAATCGCATCGCGTGGCGAAAGAAGCCCCAGAACGGACAGCACCATGCAGGCACCCCCACCGGCACCACCCAAGAACAGGTAGCACACGACCAGATTGCTCAGCATGCCTCCCGCCTTTCGCCGTTCCCGCCTTTAATAATCCTAGGACATTGTACGGCACCGTAAAGCAAATCGCCGGCATCTTTGCCGGCGATTTCGTTAGTTGAACTTCTGCTGCGTTTTCTCCAGACCGTTCTCCAGGAAAAACGGCGCCGCTTCGGCGGCAAGCTGCGTGCCCTGGACAAAATCGTCCCACGCCTCTTTCTTGGGCACGGAAAGCACCCAATCCACCACCGGCATGCGTCCCGGCGGACGACCGATGCCCACACGCACGCGTGTCCAATCCTTGGTCTGTAGCTTATCGGCGATCGATTTGAGACCGTTGTGCCCCGCAAGGCCGCCGCCAAACTTCACGCGAATCGTCCCGGGGTCGATATCGAGCTCGTCGTGAACCACCACGATGTCGGCCGGCGTAAGCTTATACGTCGAGCACAGCTGCTTGACCGGCCCGCCCGACGTGTTCATATAGCTCTGCGGCTTTGCCAGCAGCACCTCTTCGCCAGCGATTTTCACCTTCGCGGTCAGCGCGCCGCATTCGGTTTTCCAATAATTCGCGCGATACTCCTCGGCAATCAGGTCCACGGTGTCGAAACCGGCATTGTGCCTCGTATGCGCGTATTCATCGCCCGGATTGCCCAGGCCCACGATCATCTTCATCCAAATGCTCTTTCTTGCTCTATGAATTCGCCACGCCCCAAAGGCGTCACGGCATTGCGCTCATGTCTTCACGCGATTGTACGAAAAAACAAACAAAGCGGCAGTCATCGGGAAAGAAAACAGAACACACCCACCGTCCGATGAACCTGCGCCTGGTGCGCGATAGCCGAAACCGCCGTGCTATTCCTCCGTCTTAGGCCCCAAAACCTCGGATACGCCGCGGCGGAATATTTGGCTCAAGTCGCCGCCCACGTTCTTAAACACCACTTCAGACAGAGTGGCAGCCGCCCCGGTGAGCACGCCACGCGTCTTGCCACTCGCGTTGCGCGCCGCATCCATCAGGCCACCCACCATTTTGGCCCCGCCGCTGAACAGCTCGGAGAGGTTGGTGGTTCCCGACGCCTCGAACATCTCGAACAGGGCATCCACGATCACGCGCAGCTCCTCGTCGCTGTAACGCGAAAGCCACTCGTCAAACACGCGGTCCATGAACAGCGCACCGTCGGAAAGGCGTTCGTCGTACACGAAATCGCGCCCGTCCACCTGCCACGAAAAGGGATCGTGCTGCATGATGCCCTTGGCGGTGCTATGAACCACGCGATAATTCGCACGCGTTTCCATGAGCATGCCCACTACAGAATCCTGGGGCACGGTTTTATGCAAGAGCCCAACCGTACGCTTGACCTGGTCATCAGAAAACGTATCGCGCCTGAATCCCGGTCCGTCATGGCAATAAATCTTCTCGATGCGCGAGAACACCTTTTCCGACACGTTGGCGGCGGCATAAATCGCGAGGTTTCCGCCTTTGGAATGCCCGCCCACGATGAGCGAGCCCGGCACGTACGGGGCGATATCCTCCAGGTATTGCGCCGCGTACTCCTGCGCAGGAACCGACTGCATGTATGCCATGTCGAAATCCTCGCGCCAGCCCGCAAACGACGTATCGGTCCCGCGGAAACCTACATACGTGAATTGGTCCTTATAGGTGAACGCGTACGCGGCAAACTGCACCGGATCGTCATCGTCGAACACGCTTGCATAACGGGTGATGAGCATGTCGCGGAACCGCGGGCTGGCAGCAAGCGCCAACGCGAGTTCTTTGACCTTGGACGGGACCAAGCCCGTGAACATGTCGTCGTAGAATTCGGCACGAAGCGCGTCGCGGAACTGAGCGTGCTTCGCGGGAATGAAACGCTCCGAAAGACGACCGATAACCCCGGGGCGAACCCCCGTTTCGCTGGGCTCTAGCACCCCTTCCATCCGCACCATGCAAAACTCGGACAGAATGAGCGAGTCTACGGGATTGAACGGGACCTCTTCGAAGGTCGCAAACTCATGTTCGAGATAGTCGATAATGGTGGCCATGCGTCCTGCCTTTCCAGAAACGCATTTACTTTCGCACTAATCGCAACGCCGCGACGTCTCATGCCCACCGAATCCACGAACCCGCCACGCTTCTAGCAAAATCCGCCTCTGCGATTGAGAGGCTGGCAAAAAATGGGCGCCGCTGCTAACGACGCCCACACATATCAGATATGTTCGGATGCTCTTACGCGAACAGAGAAGCGACGGAGCCGTTCTCGTAAACGTTCTTGATGGTCTTGGCGAACAGCGGCGCCACAGACAGCACCTTGATCTTGCCAGTCTGGCGCTCCAGCGGCACGGGCACCGCGTTGGTCACCACGACCTCCTCGATGCAGGAATTCTCGATGCGCTCATACGCAGGGCCGCTGAACAGGCCATGCGTGGCGCATGCGTACACCTGCTTGGCGCCGCGAGCCTTGAGCGTAGCGGCGGCGGCAACCAGCGATCCGCCCGTATCGATCATGTCATCGTTGAGGATGCAGATCTTGTCGGTCACGTCGCCAATTAGCGCGGTAATCTCGGCCTGGTTATGCTTCGGACGATCCTTGTGCATGATGGCAATGTCGCAATCAAGCAGCATCTGGAACTTCTTGGCAGCCTTGGCGCGTCCCACGTCGGGGGAAACTACGCACACCTCTTCGAAGTTCAAGCCCTTGTTCTTGAAGTAATCCACGAAGATGGGCATGGCGGTCATGTGGTTGACCGGCATGTCGAAGAAGCCCTGGATGGCGTCCTGGTGCAGGTCGATGGTCACGATGTTGTCAACGCCGGAAGCGGTAATCAGATCGGCGACCAGCTTAGCCGTGATGGGCTCGCGCGGAGCTGCCTTGCGCTCCTGGCGGGCATAGCCGTAATGGGTGACCACGGCGGAAATGCTGCGGGCGGAGGCGCGTTTGGCGGCATCGGCCATGATGAGCAGTTCCATCAGCGCATCGTTGATGTGCGGGCCCGCGACGGACTGAATCAGGAACACGTCGGCGCCGCGCACGCTTTCCTGATAGCGAGCGTAGATTTCGCCGTTGGCGAACGTCTCGAGCTTGACGTTGCCCAAAGACATGCCAAGTTCCTTGGCAATCTGCTCGGCAAGCTCGGGGTTCACCGAACCGCTGAACAGCATCAGATTCTTCTCCATCTGGGTCATGTTCTACTCCTGCCCTGTCGCTTGGCACATCGTCGCACTGCTGCGCCATCCGTCTGCATACACAACTTTATTATTATCGCGCAATTTCCGTTAAAAACCGCAGCGAAATAGCAGCTGTCGCAAGAAAAGGCAGAAGGACGAAAAACGCCCGCGGCCAAAGAAACGGCTGCGGGCGTTTGCATGCAATCTTGATCGCTTGAGCGCACGGCGAGATTCCTGGTGCGCGACTACTGTGCTTTCTGCTCTTTGGCAGCCTTGAGCTTGGCCATATGCTTGGCAGCCCAGCCGGGAATCTCCTTCTGCTCGCTGCGTTCGAGCGCCAGAGCGTCGGGCGCCACATCGTGCGTGATGCAGGACGCCGCGCCGATGATGGCACCTTCGCCGATGGTCACCGGAGCTACCATCATGGTGTCGCTGCCCACGAACACGTTGTCGCCGATGACGGTCTTGTTCTTGTTCACGCCGTCGTAGTTGCAGGTGATCGAGCCGGCGCCGATATTCACGCCCGCGCCCATCTGGGTGTCGCCGATGTAGGAAAGATGCGGCACCTTGCTGCCTGCGCCGATGGTGGATTTCTTGATTTCCACGTGCGTGCCGGCCTTCGCGCCCTCGCACAGATGCGCGCCCGTGCGCAGATACGCGCGCGGACCGCTGGTGGCCTCGTCGTCGATCTGGGCGCCCTCGGCCACCGTCTCGTCCACGCGGCAGCCGCGGCCTACCACCGTGTCGGTCAGGCGCGTGTTGGGGCCGATCACGCTGTCACGTCCCACCGAGGTCTTGCCCAGAAGCATCACGTTAGGCAGAAGCTCGACGTCGTTTTCCAGCACGACGTCAGGACCGATCCACACCGTGGTCGGATCCCACATGGTGACGCCCGCCGCCATGTGGCGCTCATTGATGCGGCGCTGCATGGCACGCGTCGCCTGGGCCAGCTGGATGCGCGAATTCACGCCCATGGCCTCCTCGGCGTCGTCGGTCATAAGCGCCAGCACCTCGCGGCCGTCGTTGCGGCAAATTTCCAGCACGTCGGTGAGGTAGTACTCGCCCTGCGCGTTGTCGTTGGACACGCGGGTCAGCGCGTCGAACAGCGCCGGCGCGTCGAAGGCATAGAAGCCTGCGTTGCACTCGGTGATGGTGGCCTCTTCGGGCGAGGCGTCCTTCTGCTCCACGATGCGCGCCACCGCGTCGCCTTCGCCTTCGCGCACGATGCGGCCGTAGCCGAACGGATCGTCCATATGCATAGTGAGCACCACCACGGCGGCGTTCGTCTGCTCGCGCTTAGCCACCAGCGCGCGGATGGTTTCGGGAGTGATGAGCGGGCAGTCGCCGGAAAGCACCACGAGCGTGCCGGGGGCAATCGTGCCGTCCTCGCCGGTCATGGCCTCACGGGCGGCGTTCACAGCGTCGCCCGTGCCCAGCTGCTGGGTCTGCATGACGATGGTGGTATCGCCCTCCACCAGCGGAGACACCTTGTCGGCCATGTGGCCGAGCACGCTGATGACCTCGGACATGCCGGCATCGTGCGCAGCATCCACTACCCAGCGCACCAGCGGCTTGCCCAGAACCTCGTGGGCAACTTTGGGCTTTTCGGACTTCATGCGGGTGCCGGCACCCGCAGCAAGAATCAGGGCTTTCGCGTCCATGGCCTGGACCTCCGTCGCCTCATTCATCGTATTCGCTTCCACCAAGAACCTTCTTTCTCGATGCGTTCATGTGCGCAAAAGTATAGCAGCCTCGTGAACGACCGACGCAAACAGCGCCGCGACACCACGCAAGCAGCGCAGAAACGCACCCACCCGTGCATGCCTCGCCATCGCCCGAAGCGGTGATTGCCAGTCGCGGGACGTATAGCGCAGTCGCAAGCCGGCGTCAGCGGCAAAATCTACACCACCGGCGGGGTCCATTCGGAAAGCCCCTTTGCGCGGCGGTTGGCGCGGCGGCCGCGCATGTTGGCCACGCATCCCTGCATGCCGTGGGGGACATAATCTATATCCTCGATGCTTTCGGGCAGATAGCTCACCAGGCTCAAGGGCGCCGTCTGCTCCACATGCTCGGGCGCCGGCCCCGGCACCGCCTCGAACCCGCATACCGTGGCACCTTGGGCGGTCAGCTTGGACTCGTAGGCGCTCATCGGCTCATCGGGGAACATCGCGCGCACGTCATCGGTGTTCCACCGCAGGTCATAGCCCGCAAGTTCAAGCTGCGTAAGCGAGAAATCGCGAAACGGCATGCTGTCAGTGCGAAGCCTGATCGACGCTTCGGGCGCCAAAATCTCACGATATGCCATTAAGCGATCAAGGTACGTCAGTCGCAGATGTGCCTTTTTCTTCTTGTGAAACGGCGTGGGAAAGTTCATGAGAATGCCGTCCAACTCGCCGGGCGCGAATAGCTCACGCAAATCGGGGTCGTCGGCGTATACGAACACCACGTTGGACACGCCTTCCTCAACCGCAAGCTCGGCGGCGCGCATCACGCAGATTTCTTCCACGTCAAGACCGACGAACAACGTGGCCGGGTGCAGCTTGGCCACCGCCACCGTGTATTCGCCCTTGCCACAACCCAGATCGAGAACGACGCGCTCGTGTCGCGATTCGGAAGAAAACGCCCTTACGTGCTCAGCGGCGGCAGATGGCGTATCGCCCACCAAAGGGCCGAACGACCCGACGGCATCGTCCTGTGCCGAAGAAGCACGCATCCGCCTACCCGGAGCGCCACGCCTGGCGTCCGCCCATGCAGCGACGCCTTCCGCGCCCGATACGGATTCCGCAGGCGACCACGCATGCCAGTGGCCCCTGCTGGCTTCCGGATAAAACTCCACCGCCTGCGCGCATCCGGCAAGATGCTCCTCCAGCGAAAAGTCCTTGGGCAAACGGGAACGCGGCGTGCGCACGGTTATTCCTCCTAGCAAGCAAAACGACAATCGGACGCGACAGGGCGGCGAGCAACCGCAAGGAACGTCCAAAGTCTGCAAGTATATCAAGCATGCCAGCGCATCGCTCGCCTAATCCAGTTTCACCACACGCGTCGCCACGCGTTCCACGAGCGACGGCGAATGGCTCACCAGCACAAGTCCTATGCCATGCCGCTGCGTATAGTCCACGAGATAACGCCATATTTCCGCCTGCGCCACCGCGTCGAACATCGCCGTGGTCTCGTCGCAAATCAGGTATCGCGGATTGGCGGCCAGCGCGCGGGCGATGCAGAAACGCTGCAGCTCACCGCCGGAAAGCTCATGCGGATGGCGGCGCATCCACGCCTCGCGGATGCCCAGCCCCTGCACGATTTCATCGCTCACAAAGCCCGCCTCCTCCATAATCGCTCGCATGCGCATGCGCGGGTCGACCATGGTTTCCGGATGCTGACCGATAAGCTGGACAGGAAGCGCCCCTCGGTTGGGAAGCGGCTCGCCGTCAACCGTTACGCTGCCCCCAGCGGGCACAAGATACCCAGCAAGGATGCGACACAGTGTGGTTTTGCCGAATCCGCTCGGCGCGGTGAGCGCCACACGTTCCCCCGGCTCGACGCGAAGCTCAAGACCGTTGAACAACTGCCGTCCGCCCGGATAGGCGAACGAGATGTCACACGCTTCCAGGCATTGATCCGGTTCGTTTCTCGACCCTTGGCGGTCAGGGCGCAGAGCATCTTTGTCGTTTACGCGGTCCTTCTCGCCCGTACGCCCCCGCACATCGAAACGCCTCTCCGGCTTTGCCGAGCCCGAATTCGCTTCGCTTCCAAACACCGCATGCCAAAGCTCCCGCGAAAACGGGTGTCGCAGCGTCTCGGGCGACTCGAACGCAGCCACCGACGTCTCCTCCACCACCGTGCCGTCCTTGAACACGGCGATGCGGTCGGACACGCGCAAGGCGAGCTCGATATCGTGCGTGATAAGCAGCACGCCGCCGCCCTCATTGGCGAACGCCCGCAGGTCATCCAACGCTTTTACCGCCAGGTCGAGGTCAAGGCCAGGCGTCGGCTCATCCGCCACTATCAGGCGCGGCTCATCGATGAGGGCGCTGCACAGAAGCACACGCCGCGCCATGCCGCCTGAAAGCTCGAAGGGATACATCTCTTCCACTTCGGGCGCAAGGCCGTAGCGCTCGAACAGCTCGCGCTGTTTCCGCTCGCGCCTTTTCGCATCGGCGGCGTCACGCGCCACGCCCCGCACCTGCTTGCCCACCTTCATGAGCGGGTCGAGATGCGACACGCTCTGCGGCACAAGCGAGATGCCGCGCCCACGCAGGCGCGCCAAACTATCCGCACCGCAGTGTTCTCCATCGAACCACACGGTGCCTCGCGCCTCGGCATTGGGCTCGAACAGGGCGAATATCGCATCGGCAAGAAGCGTCTTGCCCGACCCGGAGGCACCCACAACCGCCATCACCTCGCCCGCATGCACCGACACGCTCAGGTCTTTAATGGCAGGCACAAGACGTTTTTTGGCGCGGAAGAAACGCGGCTCGTCGGGGTCGTACATCGAAAAACCCATGCTCAGGTTTTCCACCTGCAGCAAATGGTGCCCGCCAGCATGATGCGAAGCGGACGCATGGCTGTGATGATGGTGGAATTCCGCCGAAGCGTGGATCAAGCGCTCGTGATTGAGCGCGGCCTCGCGGCAATCGTGCTCGGCCGGCTTCGCCCCTTGCACCGTCAGCTCCCCCATGGCCGGACGGGAGGAAATATCGTCATGCTTCTCCTGCATATCCCCTCCTCTATTCCTGCGACCTATGCGGATCGATGAGCGCCCGAAGGCTCGAACCCGCGATGTCGAACACCAGCACCACCGCGATAAGCGCCAGCCCCGGAAACACCGCGAGCCACCACATGCCGGCCGAAAGATATGTCATCGACTCGCTGAGAATCACGCCGATAGCGGGCTGCTCGGGCGGCAAGCCGAACCCCAAAAACGTGATGGACGCCTCATGCAAAATCGCATGCGGAAACATGAGGATGAGCCCTACCAGGTACTGGGGAAATACGAACGGAATCATATGACGCACGGCGATGCTCACGCGGCTTTTGCCCAGCGCGCGCGCCGCCTGGATATAGGGCGCCTGGCGGCACTGCAGAATCTCGGCACGCACCACGCGGGCAAGGCTTGGCCAGTGCGTTATGGCGATGCCCACGGCCACGCCCCAAAATCCCTTGCCCAGCGCATAGGAAATAAGCACCAGCAGTACGATATGGGGAATGCCCAGCATGAGATCGATCATCCAATTGACCACGGCATCGACCTTGGGACCGCCCAACGCGGCCGCCGCACCCAGCACCACGGCAATGACCGACGAAACAACGGCGGCGGCAACGCCCAAAAGCACGCTTGTGGAAAGGCCGGCCAGCGTGCGCGCCAGCATGTCGCGCCCCATCCAATCGGTGCCGAACGGATGCGCCAAGCAGGGTGCGAGGTTCTTCGCCTCGAAATCCACCGCCGACGCGACGGGAGTCAGCGCGATGCCCGCGATCACGACGGCGACCAGCGCCAGCGCCGCCCCGATACAAGCCGCAAGAGCGACCAGGCGGTTAGAGCCCGATGACCGAGGAAGATGCAGCACGGCGCCCTGGGTGGCATACCCCTCCTGCCAGCTAGCCAACATGGGCGGCCTCCTTCGCATCGGAGGCATTCCCATGGCTACCGCGCCCGTCGGAAGCATCCTTGCGGAACGCGACGCGCATACGCGGGTCCACCGCGCCGTAGAGCAGATTGGCGATCAGGTTGCCGCCGAACACCAACGCAGCAGAAACCACCGCGATGCCCGCCAAAAGCGCCGCGTCGCCGCCGAGTCCCGCCGTGATGGCGGCCTGCCCCAGCCCCGGATATGAGAAGACCTGCTCCACCAGCACCGATCCGCCGAAAATCTCAGACAAGGATGCGAATTGGAGCGTTATCGCCGGCAGCAGCAGGTTGCGCAGCCCATGACGTCGCACGATAACGCCAAGCTTTTCGCCGCGCGCGCGGGCGAACCGAACATAGTCGGACTCTAAAACGTCTACCAGTTTCTCGCGCGTATGGAGTGCGATGTTCGCCACACCTGAAAGCGAGAGCACAAGGGCGGGCAGCACGATGTGGTAGGCCGCATCCGCAAGCGTCACCTCGGACGCAGCCACGCCAACCGGGGCCGAAAATCCCAAAGGGAACCATCCCAGCCATACCGAGAACACCATAAGCGCCACCAAGCCCAGCCAAAACGTGGGCGTCGAAGCGAGTAGGTAGCAATATCCTTTTACCAGTTTGTCGGGCCAGCGGCCACGAAACGCGCCCGCCACGATGCCCAGGGCAAGTCCCAGCACGCCGCTCGCAACCCACGCGATTGCCATGAGCGCAAGTGAGTTGAGAGCGCGGGTGGCTATGACATCGGCCACCCGCGCATTGAAGCGCAGCGATTCACCCATGTCACCCTGAACGAACGCACTCAGCCAATTCAAGTAGCGTTCCCAAAACGGCGCATCCGCCCCCCAATAGGCGGCAAGCTGCGCCTGCTTCTCGTCGGACATGCCGATGACGGCGGCCTGCCCCACGTTCGCCTGCACGGGATCGACAGGCGACGCGCTCACCAGGGCGAACACCACCAAGCTGACCGCCAGCATCAGCAGCACGAACCGAACGATCTGTCTGAGAACGAACTTGGGCACGAATTAGCTCCAGCTCCACTTGTCCACGTTATTTGCCAAGCTCCAGCCATGTCCGTGCGGATGCGGCTTCTGCTCTGCCACCTTGAGCCCATCGCGAACGAAATACAGATGATCTACGTTCACGAACCACACCCACGAGGCATCGCCCTGCGGCGCAAACCCCGCCTCTCCATCCCACTGGGCCTTCTTCCAGTAATCGTACGAGTCCTCTACGCGCGGCTGCGCGAGCGCCTCGTCAAAATAGTAATCCACCGATGCGTTGTCCAAGCAGGCGTAATTGCCCGAACCCTCGGAATAGTTGAGGTTGTACACCTCGATGGGAGAATTACTGCCCCATCCCCACACAATGGGGTCGCTGAACTGATGCTGGTAAAGCACGTCCCAGCTGTCGCCGATCACGTTTGCCTTGATGCCCAACTCAGCCATCTGGCTGGCAAACTCGTTGGCGATAGCCTGGCGCACCGAATCGCCGGCAGCGTAATACAGGTCGAATTCCGCACGCACGTCGCCCTTGACCAGTACGCCGTCATCGCCCATGGCCCAGCCCGCATCCGAGAGCAACGCCTGCGCCGCCGCCACGTCTCGTTCGCACTTCATATCGTCGCTCGACCACGGCATTCCGTCGCTTACGCTGTAGGCGACGCGCCCATAGCCGTTGAGCACATGGTCGGCTACCGCCTGGCGATCAACCGCGTAATTGATGGCGCGGCGCAGCGCCAGATCGCAGGTGACGGCGTTGCCCGTAGGATATTCGGCACCCTGGTGCTCCACCGTGCCACCCGGCTCGACCACCGGAAGCGAGATACCGCGCGAGTCGACCGAAGCGCAATCCATCAGGGAATAGCCTTGGGGCACACCGTTCGCGAGCGTCGCAGAGGTATAGGAAACGTCCGCCGTGCCCGCCTGCGCCGCAGCAAGCGATGCATCCTCTTCGACGAACAGCACCACCACGCGCTCCATGAGAGGTGCCTCGCCGTAATAATCGGGATTGGCGCGCAGAATCACCTGCTGGCCGCGGTCCCACTGCTCGAGCATGTAACGGCCCGAACCGATGGGGTTGGCGCCGTAATTCTCGTCATAGGCATGAGCAGGCACGATGCCCACCACGGCGAGCGTATACAGCAGGGCATTGAAAGGCTTGGCCATCTTGATGACCACCGTGGTGTCGTCTACCGCCACGGCCTCGTTCACCATGGTGAGGTCAGCCTGGGAAGCAGCGGAATCCTTGATGCCGTTGATGGTGAAAGCCACGTCCTCGGCGGTCAGGGGCTCGCCATCGGTGAATTTCACGTCGTCGCGAATGGTGAAGGTCCCCTCCATGCCGTCCTCGGAGCCTTTGTAGGACGTGGCCAGATCGTTCACGAATGCGAGGTTCGTGTCGGTGGTGATGAGCGTGGACTGAATGAGCGGCTCGTGCACATGCTCGCCACAGCCCCAGGAAATGAGGGGGTCGAATCCGGCCGCCGGCTCAGAGCTCGTCGTCATGGTGATAATCACCTGGGATTCGCCGTTGGGACCCGTGCCCGCCGATGCGCCCGTCGAACCCGACGCGCCGCTCGACCCTTGCGAGCCGCCCGAACATGCCGAAAGCATGCCGCCCAACGAAAGCGCCGCTGCACCCGTTGCTGCCACCTTCGCGAACCCGCGGCGGCTGATGCTTCTTGAAGAATGGTTCATGATCCCTCCCGTTCCGCAAATCAAACGAACGCGCCCGCTCTTCAAACGAGGGTCGCATGGCCGGGAGGCCCTGCCAACCATCCCAGTGTTACGAATTCGTAATTCGTAACACCATAATAATAAGGCGGTGTTACGAATTCAAGAATCGTAACACCGCCTTACTAAATTATCGACAAACGGCTTAGCAAAGCTCGCTTTCGACCACCTTGGCGATAGCCTTCGCATGGGCGTCGGCGGCCTCCTGCGTCTCGGCCTCCACCATTACGCGCACCACGGGCTCGGTGCCGCTCGTGCGCACCAGCACGCGGCCCGTATCGCCCATCTCGTCCTCGGCAGCATGCACGGAATCCCAGATGGAACCGTTGCCCTCAAGCGCATGCTTGTCTTTCACGCGCACGTTGATCAACGTCTGCGGGAACTTGGTCATCACCTTGATGGCCTCCTCGACCGGCTTGCCGCTGCGACGCACCGCCGCCAGGAACTGGCAGGCCGTCACCAGGCCGTCACCCGTGGAGTTGTACTCCAGCAGAATCATATGACCCGACTGCTCGCCGCCCACGGCGTAGCCGCCTTCGCGCATGGCCTCCAGCACGTAGCGATCGCCCACCTTGGTCTGGATGACCTCGATGCCCTCGCGCTCCATAGCGCGCACGAAGCCCAGGTTGGTCATCACGGTAGACACGGCCACATTGCCCGGCAGCGCATCGCGATGCTTGAGGTCGACCGCCAGCACCGCCTCGACGATATCGCCGTCGATCTCGGTGCCGTCGGCAGCCATCAGCATCACGCGGTCAGCGTCGCCGTCGTGCGCGATACCCACATCGGCGCCGCATTCCTTCATGAGATCGGCCAGCGGCCCCAGATGGGTGGAACCGCACCCCACGTTAATGTCGGTGCCGTCGAAGTCGTCGTTGATCACCGTGACCTCGGCGCCCAGACGACGCAGCGCCTCGGCGCTCGTCAGCGAAGACGCGCCATGGCCCGTATCAAGCGCCACATGCAGGCCCTCGAAGTCGATGCCCTGCGATTCGACGGTTTTCACCGCGTGGTCGATATAGATCTCGCAGGCGTCTTCCACCTCGATGGCAACGCCCACCTCGGGCCCCACCGGCATGGAGGCATCCTCGTCGCCCGCCTCTTTGGCGCGCGCCACCTGACCCTCAAGGCCACCGGCGTTGATGAATTCCTCGATCTCGTCCTCCACGGCGTCGGGCAGTTTATAGCCCTGCGCATCGAAGAACTTGATGCCGTTGTACTCCGGCGGATTATGCGATGCGGAAATCACGATGCCGCCATCGGCGTGCAGCTCGCGCACGAGCAGCGCCACGGCAGGTGTGGGGATGACGCCGGCCAGAAGCGCATCGCCGCCACCGCTTGTGATACCGGCCACCACGGCCGCCTCAAGCATGTCGCCGCTCTTGCGCGTATCCTTGCCCAACACGATGGTCTTGCCCATGAACGTGGCTGCCGCCTGACCCAGGCGATACGCCATCTCGCAGGTAAGCTCGGAGTTGGCGATGCCGCGCACGCCATCGGTTCCAAAAAGTCGAGCCATAGATGCTCCCATCTCCAATGCGCTCAAGCGGGTGCGCGGTCGCCTTTGCCCGTCGCTTGCGAACCAAGACCGTGTGTCAAACGCTCAAACGCATCTGACGCATCCGCCGCAGACACGCCCGTGCACGCCCGCGTTAATCCGGCCCCTGTTCATCCGCCGCTCTTCGCGCTAAGAATATGAACCCTCATATTTTATCATCGATTGCCGCTGGGGCGTTCAAGCGCCCCAAACCGCCACGCGCTACCCTTTTTTCGCCAGCAAAAACACCGTGGCCATGATGAATACGAAGCCCACGATATCAATCCACGAGAACGCCGTACCCAGCCACACGACTGCGAACAGCGTAGCGGAAACGGTCTCGACGCTGGCAATCAAACTCGCCTTGGACGCGCCAATCATGTTCACGCCCTGCAGGTAGAACGTGTACCCCACCGCCGTGCCTATGAGCACCAGGCCGCCCAAAAGCGCCAGCCATCCTGTGGCGTCGAGCGCAACCGGCACCGCCCACGCCTGCGTGCCCACGCACATGACGACGCCGCCCACAAGCATGGCGCTCCCCACCACCGGCACCGACCCGTAGCGCAGCATCAGGTTCACGGGGAGAAGCGAATACAGCGCCACGCCCAGCGCCGCGAGCAGGCCCCACGTAAGACCCGCGGGCGTCAGCACCATGGTCGCCGGGTTGCCATGCGTGGCAATAAGGAACGTGCCCACCACTACGCACGCAACGGCAGCCGCCTCACGCGGCGTAGGCAGCTTGCGCCCCCTAAAGCACGAGAACACAACGATAAGAACGGGGCCGATGTATTGGAGCACCGTCGCCGTACCCGCATTGGAATTCTCGATGGCAAGCAGATAGGCCGCCTGGCAAAACGCCAAGCCCGCCAGGGCGAACAGCACCAGGTGAGCAATATCGCGCGGACACGTCCACAGCGCGCGCAAGTCGCGGCGGAAGCGAACGGCGCACACGGCCATCAGAACCACGCCGGCGCCCAGAAGGCGCATGACCGTAGCCCAGAGCGTTTCCACCCCATATGCGCCGAACAAGAACTGGGCGCACGCCCCCGAAAAGCCCCAGCCGATGCCGCCGATGAGCGCGAACATGATGCCGCCAAGGTCGGATTTCCTTCCGCCAGCACCCTTGCTGGCCGCCCCGCCGGCACCCTTCGCAGCGCTCGTTTCTTGTATGTCCTTCGATTCAGTCATGCGGCATAGCTTAACAAATAGCGTATCATCTCACCAATGTAAAAAATGAATGCTCGCCACCGCTTCGACGCGCCATTCCGACATCGCAGCGGACGGCACACCGCTCAACTCGCAAAACGCCTCGCAAGGAAGGAACCCCATGGAACTCAAGCAGATCGCCAGCTTCCAGGTCGACCACACCAAGCTCGATCCCGGCATGTACACTTCGCGCATCGATGGCGATGTGGTCACGTACGATATTCGCATGGTCAAGCCCAACTGCGGCGAGTACCTACCCTATGCCGCCATCCACAGCTTCGAGCACCTGTTTGCCACCTATGTGCGCTCGGGCGAGCTGAGCGACCAGGTGATCTACGTTGGCCCCATGGGCTGCCGCACCGGCTTCTACTTCCTTGTGCGCGATTCCATGACGCCGGAGGTTGCTATCAAGCTGGTCAATGACATGCTGCAGTTCGTGGCGTCGTATGAGGGCCCCATCCCTGGCGCGACGGAGAAAGAATGCGGCAACTACCGCGAGCAGGACCTGGAAGGCGCCCATGCCATCGCGAACAAGATGATTCCCATCCTGCGCGATTGGACGCCCGAGAATCTGAAGTACGCTGAATAGACCTGAGGGCGGAGGGGCACGCAAAACACCCTCCGCCCCCAATCGCTTCGCTCTCTATGCGCCCCATTTCGGCTTTCCAGTTTTTATTTTACATATTTGAGAAAGCCGAGTGCTTTTGCGCGCCCCTCCGTCCCTCCCGGGCCCTCGAGCGCCTTTTCGCCCGATTGATGGCAAGTAGATTACCTTTTCATGTGCGCAGGCTTATCCTTTTGCGCAGACTTAGTACGCTTTTGAATCATCTTTTTCGCGCCCATAATTGCCCAATACGTTGCGCCGCCTAGGCAGTAGGCAAACACATCCCAGGGGTCGCTTACGCTATCGGGCACGAACAGCGGTGCCGCATATTCCCAGAAGAGACCGCAGCAGAAGATATAAGCTACCCCGATAAACGGGTTGCGTATGCGGAACCGGGGCTCAACGAGCGAAATAAGCAGGTTCGTGTACGCCATGAAGGCGAGTCCACCCAAAAAATCATTGAAGTGCCCCAGGATAATCAGTTCAACAAAAGAAAAGCCCGCCGCCGAGTCACCCTCCGCAAGCGAACCGTTCGCGGAAGCAGCGCCCAGCACGGCGGGCTTAACCAGATGCTCGTTAACGGCAAACAGCGCAAGCGCGGCCACAAACAGGCACGCGTCGAGCGCTCCGTATTTCTTTAACCGCAGAACGAGAAGATGCATAAGCCAAGGGCAATGCCCAACGCAATAATCAGAATAGACGCGCAGCACCCGCGTTCATTGCCAGCCATGAAAACCTCCCCTTAGTTGGAGCAGCAACCAATCGTTGTCTGTCAGTATATCGCAGCTTACGGCAGCGCCCTCCATTCGTAGCGCAACCGTCACCACCGCCGATAAGCCAGAGCCAAGCTTGCCCTAAGCGTAGCGATGGGCAAACGAAAAGAGGCCCACCGAAGTGGACCTCTCCATTGCAAAAAGTCTTCTCGACCTGCAGCCTAGCGCTTGCTGAACTGCGGACGACGACGGGCCTTCTTCAGACCGTACTTCTTGCGCTCGACCATACGAGCGTCGCGGGTCAGGAAGCCAGCCTTCTTCAGCTCGGGGCGATACTCGCCAGCCTGGAGCAGAGCGCGGCTGATGCCGTGGCGCAGAGCGCCAGCCTGACCGGAAACACCGCCGCCATTCAGGCGAGCGATGACGTCGAAGGCACCCACGGTGTCAGTGACCTTGAAGGGGGCGGAGGCGTAGTTCACCAGCGCCTCGCGGCCGAAGTACTCGTTGCCGTCACGGCCGTTGACGGTGATCTTGCCGGTGCCGGGAACCAGACGCACGCGGGCGATGGCGTTCTTGCGGCGGCCGGTGCCGTAGTAAACAGCTTCGTTAGCCATGATTACATCTCCTCAATCTTGAGCTCGCGGGGCTTCTGGGCGGCATGCGGGTGGTTGGGGCCCACATACACCTTCAGCTTCATACCCTGCTTGCGGCCGAGGGTGTTCTTCGGCAGCATGCCCTTGACGGCGTGCTCGATCACGCGCTCGGGATGCTTCTGCATGGCCTCGGTGAAGGTCTCCTGCTTCAGTCCGCCGGGGAATCCGGAGTGACGGGAGTACACCTTGTTCTGAGCCTTGGTGCCCGTAACGCGGATCTTGTCGGCGTTGACGATGATGACGAAGTCACCGGTGTCAACATGGGGAGTGTACTGGGGCTTGTGCTTGCCCTTCAGAATCTGGGCGGCCTTAGCGGCAACGCGACCCAGAACCTGGTCGGTGGCGTCGATGACGAACCACTCGCGCTCAACCTCATTCGGTTTTGCGTAATACGTCTTCACTGTGTCCTCCATACGGTTGGATGTTCAAGTCAAAAGTGCTGCCTCCAAAGCCGTTCGGTTTCCTACGCCGAACCGACATTCCGGGCCTGGACTCCCTTCCTGCCGTGCTTGGTGCGTGCAGCGTTTACGGGGCTTTTGAAGCGAACTTTTGCAGTATATAAAGGGCATTTAAGCCAGTCAATAAAGAATTTATGAAAATTCACACTGTTTTCGCCCTCTGACATGCGGTTTCTTTTTGATACCTAGCAAGCATGAAGAAGCCCGGCCTGCATGTGGCGCAGACCGGGCTTTCCTACTTATGTTAAGAGCAGCGTCTCTTACCAGTACATAACCTCGTCGTAGGTGTCGGGGCGACGGTCGCGCAGGTAGGGGCTGCTCATGCGGTTCTTGCGCACCTCGTCGAAGTCGATGTCGGCGTACAGGATGGCTTCGGCCTCTTCCTCCACGTAGGCGATGCGATGCCCGCGCGGCTCGCACACCATCGAGTGGCCCGGCATGTACAAGTCCTCGCCCTCGCGGCCGAAGCGGTTGACCGCCGCCACGAAGCACGTGTTCTCGAGCGCACGGCACGGCACGTTGGTGTGCCAGATATCCATATCCTCCACGCACCACGCGCTCGGGCACAGGATGAGCTCAGCACCGCGCAGCGCCAGGATGCGTGCGGCCTCCGGGAATCCCAGGTCGTAGCAGATTATGATACCCACCTTGCCGAATTCCGTCTCGAACACCGGGAACTCATCGCCGCTGCGGAAGTAGAAGCGCTCGAGCGCCCACAGATGCACCTTGTCGAAAGACCCCTGCACCTCGCCCGTGCGATCGATGAACACGGCGCTGTTGAACGGCACGCCCACCAGGCCGTGCAGCATCGCGATGCCGGCCACCACGTAGCAGTTGTTCTCGCGCGCGGCGACAGAAAGAGCCTCGATGGTGGATTCGTCCATAGCCGCATATTCGGTCATCTTCGGTCCAACAGTATCTAAATGATACCCAGTGCTAAAAAGTTCCGGGAACACGACCATGTCGGCGCCATTGCTCGCAGCCTCAGCGATCTGGCCTACCGCCTTGGCCACGTTGCCCTCGACATCGCCCAACACGCCCTCGAACTGAACCAGCGCGATACGCATCTTCTTCGTCGAATCTTCCATTGCGGCCCCCTTCGTTTTGCCCGCCTTTACTAAGGCCCTTATCACATGCCACCATGCTATCATGCGGATACGTGCGCAGATATATCAAACGAGAATTGAGACGAATTTGGCAGGATATGATGCAGGCAACGCCAAGCCCCTCACCTCGGGCGAAGACGCCGTACCGCAGAAGCCCCATATCCGCCATCTGCCAAAACAAATCGTCGAGGAGGACGACCGGATGCCAGCGAACCAACCGAAACCCATCATCGGAGCCGTCACCATCGGACAGGCGCCCCGCACCGACGTCACGCCCGACGTGCTGCCCCTGCTTGGCAATTCCTTCGAACTGATTCAGGCCGGCGCGCTCGACAGCGTGACCGATTTCGAGTCCATCGCGCCTGAACCCGGAGACTATGTCCTGGTTTCACGCCTGCGCGACGGACGCAGCGTCCCCATGGCCGAGCGTAAAATCATCCCGCACGTCCAACAGGCAATCGCGCGCCTCGAGGAACAAGGCGCCTCGAGCATCATGATGTGGTGCACGGGCGAATTCCCCATGCCGCTGCGCGCGAACGTCCCCGTGCTCTACCCCTCACGCCTCCTCTCGCGCACCGTAAGCGCCATCGCCCCGCGTCGCTTGGCCGTCGTGATTCCCGATGCATCCCAAATCGAACAGACGCGCGCCCAATGGCTCCATTCCGTTGATGACGTGTGCGTGTACGCGGCCAACCCCTACGACGAGCACGACTCCCTTGCCGCAGCCCTTGACCGTACGGCCGATGCGGCGCGCGAATTACAGGCCGACCTGGCCGTACTCGACTGCATCGGATTCTCGTTGGAGGGAAAGCGGCGATTCCGCGAAAGGTCGGGCATTCCCACGATTCTTCCGCGCACCCTTCTTGCGCGCGTCGTGCAGGAGCTCGCCTAGCCATGCCCAGCCGAAGCGCGTCCGGGGCACCTCCCGCATGTTGCATCTTCCAAGACATTGCGTCTTCGGTCTATCGCACCGCCTTTCTTCGCCGTACAATGGGCGCGGTATCCTTCGCCTGCGCTTTGCGGTTCCCATACCGCCGCTATCCAGACGACGCGCAGGCATGAGCACTAGGAGGCGGGCATGCTCTTCAAACATCTGATCGACCTGTACGAAATCCTCGACGCTCCCGATGCGTCGGGCGAGAAGGTGGCGGCGCATCTGCGCTCCATCGACCCCGAATGCGACGTGGAAACATATCCCATCGAGGGTTTTGCGGGAACCACCGACATGGTGCGCGTGCGCATCCCCGGCTCGCACGGCAAGGCATCCGGCGGAGACGCCCCCACCATCGGCCTTCTGGGTCGTCTGGGCGGCCTGGGAGCACGCCCTGAGCGCATCGGCTTCGTGTCCGACGGCGACGGCGCGCTCACCGCGCTCGCCATCGCGGCCAAGCTCATCGACATGCACAAGAAGGGCGACGTCCTCGACGGTGACGTGTTCATCTCCACCCATGTGTGCCCCGATTCGCCCACCAGCCCGCACGAGCCCGTGCCGTTCATGGGCTCGCCCGTAAGCACGGCGGACATTAATAAGCAGGAAGTGACCGACGACCTGGACGCCATCTTGGTCGTTGACACCACCAAGGGCAATCGCATCATCAATACGCGCAGCTTCGCCATCAGCCCCACTGTCAAGCAGGGCGTGGTGCTGAACACGAGCGAAGACCTGCTTGACCTCATGCAGATTGCCACCGGCCGTGCACCGCAGGTGTTCGCCATTTCCACGATGGACATCACGCCTTACGGTAACGGCCTGTACCATCTCAACAGCATCATGCAGCCGTGCACCTGCACCGATGCCCCCGTGGTGGGCGTGGCCATCGCCACCGAAACGCCCGTGCCGGGATGCGCGACCGGGGCCACCCGCCTGCCCGACCTCGACGAGGCCGGCACGTTCATGATCGAGGTGGCCAAGGCATACGGCCGCGGCCAGGTAAGCTTCTACAACCAGGCCGATTACGACCTGTTCGTTGCTCGCTACGGCGATATGTCCCGCCTCCAGGGCATGGGCAACCTCCCCGCCACCGATCCCAACGATTAAACCGCCAGCCCGACGGCTCAATCGTCCGAAAACACCCCGCTACGCAACGAGGCTCCAGCACATACGGGAGCCTCGTTTTTTCGAAAGGGGCAAGCCTTAAGGGGAGGGAGGTGCGGCTTGCCCCGCTTCGGCAGAACGGCGGAACTGCTTTACGCCTGAGCCAGGTCGCGACCCAGCAGGTAGCCGTAGGTGATGCAGCGGCCGTGGCTGTTGCCGGCGACGTTGATCGGGTAGTCAACCGCGGTGATGTCGCCCATGCAGTTGCCCAGGGCATACAGGCCCTCAATCGGCTCGCCGTCGGCGTTCAGGCACTGGAAGTCGATGTTGACCTTCAGGCCGCCGGTGATGCTCAGAATGGCGGGGCCAACCTTCAGCGCATAGAAGGGGCCTTCCTTGACGGGGGTCAGGAACACGGGCTTCTTGTAGTAGTCGGTGTCCTCGCCCTTCTCGCACAGCTCGTTGTAGCGGTCGACCGTCGCCTGCAGGGTCGCAGGATCGCAGCCGATGCTCTCGGCCAGCTCTTCGAGCGTGTCGCACTCGTACGCGTTGCCGGCCTCGATGTAGGTCGGGATCTGGGTCTCGAAGTACTCGGGAGCAAGCTCGAGGTCGCTGCCGTACGGACGGAAGCTATCCCAGAACATGCCGCCGCCGTAAGGCAGGCCGTTCACCAGGTCGGTCTTCAAGTTGGCGTCGAAGATGGACCACGCCTGGCCGTTGGGCTGACGGTTGATGGCCAGCGACTTGCCCTGTACCCAGGTGTCCTCGCACATGAAGCGCTCGCCGTTGTCGTTCACGAACAGGAAGGGTCCGTGGAACCAGCAGAACGCCTGCGGGTGCATCATCGTGGGCAGCGGCAAATCCTGCAGCTGGGCGCCTGCCCACATGCCCATCTTGTGGCCGTCGCCGGTGTTCACGCCCATCGGGGTGTACTGGCTGCGCGGCTGGCCGTACTCGACGCAGATGGGAGCGTAGGCCTTGCACATCTCGATGTCGCCGCTGATGTCACCGGTGCACAGCACCACGCCCTTGGCGGCGTTGTACTGCACGTAGCCGTCGGCGGTCTCGCAGATGCAGCCGGTCACCTTGCCGGAGTCATCCTGCACCAGCTGGACGGCGGGAGAATCAAACACGAACTCCGCGCCGGCGGCAACGGCGTCGTTGTAGCACAGTTCAGCGCCCGCAAAGCCCGTGGAGGTCAGACCGGCATCCTCGGGAATGATGAGCATGTGGTAGCCGGGCTGCTCAGCGTACACGTCGTCATGGCTGTAGAACGCGCCCACCATAGCAGAGCCGCCGATGGCCTCGCACTTGTCGAGCAGCCAGTTGGAGGCTTCCTCGGAGTTGTTCATGAACTTGACCAGCAGGTCCTCGTTGATACGGCTGGCGCACTGAGCGATCCAGTGCTGCTTGGCGTTCACCTTGTCAACCTTGATGTCCAACTCGTCCATGTAGCGGGAGTTGATGGCGCCGAATCCGCCGCCACGGCCGTTCCAGCTGCTGGTCTTCTCGACGACCGTCACCTTGCCGCCGTTCTCAGCCGCGGAGCATGCGCACGCGCAGCCGGCAAGGCCTGCACCGATCACCAGGATGTCGGTGTCGACCGTGTTGGCGATGTCGGTGATGGGCTCGGGCTTGACCTCCCAGGAGTACTGGGTGGACTGGCCGGACTCGGCGGAAGCAGCGTCGCTGCCGCCCTCGGTCGAGGTGGATGCCGCAGGGCTGCAGCCCGCGATGCCCAAGCTCGCCGCCGCGGCGCCCGCCAAAGCGGCACCGGTCAGGAAATTACGCCTGGAGATTCCCTTTTCCATGTTCCCTCCTCTTGGTTCTTGCGGGGATTACCTTGCCCCGCGCAAAACAGTATGCGCACACGTGCGCGATTTGACGCATCGGGCTTCCCTTGCCCAATGAGCCGCCGCAGCTACCCTTTTCGCTGCAACGATGTAGACTTTACCGAAGAATAAAGGCTCGATTCAATCGGCAGAACGGTTCATTTTGCCTATGGGCCGTTATGGCCCATATCTTCTGACCTGGTGCTATCGTGATTTCCTCATTCTTTTTACGATTAAGACGATAAACCCCCGGCCCTCTGGACTAAACCTTGCTCTTGACGCGTTTCCTCCCCCGGGGATGCGCTATCCTATGGCGCTAGGAGGGGAATCAATGGAAACATCCAAAACGCGCATCGCGCGCCATCATCTCATCGGCCTCGGCTTCTGGCAGGCATGGCAAATGGTTGTCCTTTGCACCGAAGTCATCGTCACGCCCGAAGCGGATCAGCAAGGTCTCACGCTTGCCATCATTCTCGCCACCACCGTTGGCTATCTCGTGATCATGGCAGCATCTCGCTTCACGGACCTCGTCCTGAAAAGCAGAGCGGCTATCCCGATGGCGGCCGCTTCTATGTCCGGCGGTACGTTCATCCTTATGCTGGCGTCGGCGATTCCCGACCCTTCGCTTTCCATAGTGGCGCTTGCCGTGGCGCTCATCGCCGTATCGTACGGCAATGCGGCTCTGCTCTTCATGTGGGGAGAACTCTGGTCCACGCTGGCGACCGGTCGTGTCGGACGCCATCTCTACCTTTCCTACGCGTTCGCGTTCATCCCGTTCTTCCTGTGCTACTTCCTGCCCTACCCCGCAGGCGGCGTCCTATGTTGCCTGTTCCCCATCGCCTCATGCGTCATCCTTGTCTCATGCGCCAGCGAGCCGCGCCGCAAACCTTCGAGCACACCATTCGCACTCGACCGAACGCTTGCCGCCAAGGCGATATGCTTCATCATCCTGCTAAGCATCATCTGGGGAAGCACCCAGCATATCGTTCCTCAGCTTTTCTCCTCGAACGAAACCTCTGAGTTCATAGCGCTCAGTATGCTCGTGGCAGGCGTCGCCCTGGGCGCATTTGCGCTCAGCCTGATGCTCTCCTCCCCCGAAAGCGAAACCGCCGCGCTTTATCGCCCTATCGTGCCCTGCATGGCGATAGGCATGACGACGTTTTTCTTATTCCCAGGTTCTTGGTCGTTCATAGGAAACGGATTACTCACCATCGGCATCTATTGCCTGGATATGCTCATCATGCTCGCATCGACCGACATCGCGTTCCGGGCGCGCATCGCATCGCCCCTAGCGTTCGGCATCGCGTTGGTTTCGTCCAGAATAGGCACGTTCCTCGGCTCGTTCGCCGTCTACATGCTGCCCCTCCCCCTTGTCGAAGCCGCGCCCTTCGATCGCACGTTCATCACAGTCGCAATGCTGAGCCTTGCGATACTGGTCATCGCAGGCATGATCGTGTTCACGCAGGCCGACCTTCAAAGCCTCTACGTAAGCCCTTACTCCCCCGAAGCGAGCGAGCCGCCCGCGCACGACACGTCGACGACAACGCAACGCTGCCAGATCGTCGCCGAAGCAGCCGGCCTCACCGCCCGCGAAACCGAAGTCCTCGAACTCCTCGTACGCGGACGCACCGTCCAAGGCCTGTGCGAAGAGCTCTCAATCGCGCAAGGCACCGCCAAACACCACGTGAGCAACATCTACCGCAAACTTGGCGTAGGCGACCGCCGCAGCGTTTTCGACATCGTGGAGCGAGCCAAGCCCTCAAACGAATAAAAAAGGCACCCGAAGGTGCCTAAAATCACCCAACGCCGCACCCTCGCGGGCAAGCGAAACCGACGCCCGCCGTGCGAGCCGCGAATAAAAAAGCTCGAGACGCTTGCTATTGTCTCGAGCTTTTCCATTGCTATAAACCACGGGCGAGCCGAAGGCGATGCCCATCGCGCGAAGCGCGAACCAACCATCGAGACACTTGGCAATGCCTCAAGCCCCACCGTCCCCACGAACCGCGGGCGAGCGAAAGCGATGCCCGCCATGTGGGCAACAAAGCCCCGATTGGCCGGTTTCCCATGCGCCCTGGAGCAGTAAACACGCCAGTGGCGTGTTTAGTCCCTGACTTCTGCGCGCGAGAGCGCGCCGGGGTTCAAGGGGGAGGGGGAAGGGGACACATCCCCTTCCCCCTCCCCCTTGGAAAGACTTACATGCGCTGCGGAGCAGAAATCCCCAGAATACCCAGCGTCGTCGCCATGACGATACGCGTGGCATCGCACAAAGCCAAACGAGCCTGCTTGAGCTCGGCGGTCTCGGCCTTGAGCACCGGGCAGTTCGTATAGAACTGATGGAACAGGCTTGCGAGCTCCTGGGCATAATGCGTCAGGCGGAACGGCGCACGGTCGCGCGCAGCAAGCGCGACCAGATCGCCGAATTCGCTCATCTTGCGCATCAGGGCGAACTCAGAGGGATCGGTAAGCACGCTCAGGTCGACATCGGCGGGGATGCACTCGGCGGCCACGGCGTCCATGTCGAGGTTCTCCTCGTCAGAACGGCCGGCCTCATCGCGCAGCATCTTGCAGATGCGCGCATGAGCATACTGATCGTAATACACCGGGTTGGAAGCATCCTGCTTCTTAGCCTCTTCGATATCGAAATCGATGGGCTGCTCGGTGGAGCGGCTCAGCATGTAATAGCGCGTCGCGTCGATGCCCACCTCGTCGATAAGTTCCTCGAACGTCACCATCTCGCCGGTGCGCTTGGACATGCGGACGGGCTTGCCGTTGCGGAACAGGTTGACCAGCTGGCCAAGAACAACCTCGAGGGCTCCAGGGTAACCCATAGCCGACAGCACGGCGGCAACGCGCGCGATGTAGCCATGGTGGTCAGCGCCCCAGATATCGATCAGAATATCGAAGCCGCGAAGTTTCTTCATGTAGTGGTAAGCAACGTCAGACGCGAAATACGTATAGGCGCCGTCGGCCTTGCGAATCACGCGATCCTTCTCATCGCCGTACTGCGACGAACGGAACCACACCGCATCGTCCTTCTCGTACAAATCGCCCTTGGCGCGCAGCTCGTCCATGCAGAACTCAAACGGGCTCTTGCCGTCGAACTCGTCGGAAGGTAGGTACATCTCGCGTTCGGACTGCCAACGCTCAAAATGGTTGCCAAAACGCGTCGTGATGTCGCGGAAGATGTTCATGATATAGGCGTAGCCGAATTCACGGAACTCAATCATGCGCTCATGCTCATCAGCGTTGAGCCACTTGTCGCCGTCGCGATCGATAATCGCCTTGGCGATATCATTGACGTACAGACCATGGTAGCCGCCCTCGGGAACCTCGGCGTCCTGACCAAGCTGCTGCAGGTAGCGAGCAGCAATGGAGTAGCCGAACTTGTCCATCTGTACGCCATGGTCGTTGACGTAGAACTCCTCGAACACGTCGTAACCCGCATGGCGCATCAGGTTCGCCATGGCAGAACCAAGCGCCGCCCAACGGCCATGACCCAAATGCATGGGGCCCGTGGGGTTGGCAGAAATGTATTCGATGTTCACCTTGACGGGGCCATCGGCGAGCGTGCCCTTGCCGTAATCGCCCTTCTGAGTGCGCACGGTGTTGATTACGTTTTGGAGGGCATCATTCTTCAGGTAGAAATTGATGAAGCCAGGACCGGCAACCTCGACCTTTTCCACGAAATCGCACGCAGGAAGCGCGGAAACGATGGCCTGTGCGATATCGCGGGGGTTCTTCTTGGCAGCCTTGGCGCATCGCATTGCAACCGTGCAGGCCCAATCGCCATGACCCTCGTCACGAGGACGCTCCAGCGTGATTTCGGGCTTCTGGTCCAAAGCAAAAGCACCGGTTTCCAATGCGGCGTCAAGCGCCTCCCCAATTAGCTCAGCCAGTTTCTCGCGAGATTGCATAGTTCCTTCCTTTACATATAGAGGCATGCGGCCTGAAAAAACTCAATGCGGGCAAGTATATCACGCCTCGTGAAGGCGCTTAGAAGCAAGAGAAAAGAGCGGCGAAAATGCCGCTCTTTTGAAAGTACGACCGAAGCGGAATCACAAGCCGTAAAGCTTGAAGAGAATTACTTCTCAAGAACATCCAACGCGTGACGGTAGCCACCGCTTCCATAGTTTAGCGCCTTGGATACGCGAGCAATAGTGGTAGCAGAAGCGCCAGTGGCTTCAGCGATGGCGGTATAAGGCTTGCCCTCGTCAAGCAGACGGGCGACAGACAAACGCTGCGAGGTCTCTTTGATTTCACGAATAGTGAAAAGGTCTTCGAAAAGAGCGTACAGAACGTCTTTATCGGTAATCGAAGAAAGTACATCAAGCAAGTCTTCGACCTCTGGCGTACGCAGATTGCTCATAATCACCCGCTTTCACTAAGGACAGACCACTATTGTACTCCACTTTGATGGAGTATGCAGACGAGAAAAAGGGCCGCCCGAAGGCGGCCCCTGCGCCCCCCGTCGGGGAGCGCCCCTCGCGAGCGCGGCGCCCTTATCTCCCGGGGCCTGGCGCCCCAGTACATCCGGCGATGGCGGGCTTAACTGCCGAGTTCGGAAT
>NZ_CALUMA010000020.1 GCF_944321625.1 uncultured Slackia sp. | reverse complement strand
GGAAGCGACATGCACGTGCGCTTCCAAAACGAATTCCTGATCGCTGAGGTGGACGGCGCGCCCGTGTGCACAGCGCCCGACCTCATCGCCATGTTCGACACCGAGACGCTCACGCCCATCACGGGCGAGTCGCTCAAGTACGGCTGCCGCGCCCTGGTGCTGGGCATCCCGTGCGCGCCGCAGTGGCGCACGCCGGAAGGCCTGGTCGTCGTGGGCCCGAAGGTGTTCGGCTACGAGGGCGTGGAATACATCCCGGTAGAGGAGCGAGCGCGTTAAACCTGTCCCCGACCACGGGCATCACGATGGAATCCGATGCCTGCGAGGGTTTGCTCGGTGCCGCCCTTTCGCGATGCGAGCGAAGAGGCGATCGGATGCATAGAGACATATGCGTTCTTGTGCGATGAAGCGCAAAAGCGAAAGAAGATGAAAAGGGGGGAGCCTTTCCAGTACTTGGAAGGGCTCCCCTTGTCTAGTTGTCAATCAGGGTTCTCTAGAATCTCACGGACAGGCACGAAAGGCCGCCGTTGAGCTTCTCGTATTCCGAGATATCCACCACGATGGTTTTGTAGCCCAGATTCTGCATGGCCTCGAGCATGGTGGGGTAGCCCTTGGGCACGATGATGGTCTCGTTCACCCAGAGGCAGTTCGCTGCGTTCATCTCTTCATCGGGAACGATAATCTTGTCGTACGAGTCGAATATCGGCTTGTCGATGAACTCGCCGGACACGATCATGCGGTTGTTGTCCAGGTAATTTGCACCGGTCTTCAGGTGAAGTACGGTGGTCAGCGGGACCTCCTCGCACTTGATGCCCCAGTCGGTCAGAATCTTGATGAACTGGTCGACGCCCATCTGGTTGGTGCGATTGGACTTGCCCACATAAAAGTGGTCTTCCACCATCATGACGTCACCGCCCTCGAGCGTGCCGGGCAGCTCGATGTAGGCGATGTGGTCGTCGTCAAAAAGCTCCTTGATGGTGGGGAGCATGGCGTCTTTCTCGGGGTTGCGAATGGCGAGGCCGGGATTGGTGATGATGGCGCCTTTCGGCGTGATGACCACGGGATCCTCCACGAACACCGACTTGATAAGATGCTCGACCGGCGGCAGTACGGTCACTTCGCAGCCGCATTCCTCAAGCGCCGCGATATAGGCGTCGTGCTGCTGAATTGCCAGGTCATAATCGGGTGCGGCGTGGTCCGGTGCGCCCTGATAGGCGAGCGGGAAGGATTTGGGTGGACGGCGTACGATGGCTTTCTTGAAGAACATGCTTGCCTCCTTCTTGCATGACGATAGCGCGCCATGCATTCGGTTTGCCAGACGACTGCGGCGTGTCGCCCCAGTTCGCTGGCGTTTTCTAGACCCGCACGGTGGCCTGCCGCTGGATCGCATGCCGAGGCCGTACTTTCGAGATGCAGCTTTCTCTCCATCTCTAAAGTGATTGTATCTGACGGCGGGGAAGAGACGGCGTAAAATCCTTAACAAGCCCTGCTTGCTTTGAGCAACGTCGCGAAGTCCGTCGCGTTGTTGGAGAGCTCAACCGGAAGCCGACTACGCTACGTAACGTCCCATTTCAACTTGGATTTTGGTGAATTGTGTTGGAATTGTGATAGGCGTACGTCAGGCGGCGTATCTCTGATGACGCAGAGGTTACGAAGGCCTCATCAGGCGATTTTAATAATTTACGGGTGGTAAAGTTCTCTGCGAGATGAAACGAGGGGCGCAAGGTGAGCGCCCCGCAATGGGAGGCAGGACCTCCCGGAAAGCGAGTGATCGACATGACCGAAGAGAACAAGAACATCCAGTCCACCGGCATGCCACATGCCGACACCACGCAGCAGGATTCGGGCGCTCAGGCGGCCCAGCCCGCCCAACCCGCCCAGCAGGACGCCGCTGCGCATCCCCAGCACTTTTTCGCGACGTCGGGCCAGGAATCTGCTCAGCCTCAGGCGCCCTACGCCACTCAACAGATTCCTGCGCAGCCGACCGGTGCCTACAACGCCCAGCAGGCTGCCCAGGCGCAGCGGGCGGCTCAACAGGCCTATCAGCAGCAGGTGTATCAGCAGTACGCTCAGCACGCTCAGGCCCAGCACGCCAAGCAGCCTAAAGAGAAGGAGCCCGGCAGCCACGACGCTGCCAAGCGCTTCGGCGTAAGCTTCGCGGGCGCGGCTCTTGCGGTAGTGCTCGGCCTCGGCGGATTCGCCGGCTGGCAGGCCATCAGCGGCGGCAACGATTCCGGTTCCTCCGCGACCTCCGGCGCGAACACCACCATCCAGGTGCAGGGCGAGGACGCCACGCTGTCCGAGGCCGTGGCCGACAAGGTGCTGCCCTCCATCGTGAGCATTGACATCTATCAGAACGCCTCTTCGCAGTCGCAGTCGATGTTCGGCTTCGAGATGCCCGGCCAGGGCGATGACAGCACGCTGACCCAGACTTCCCTCGGCTCCGGCGTGGTCGTCTCCTCCGATGGCTACATCATCACGAACAACCACGTGGTCGAGGGCGCCGACGCCATCAAGGCCACCGTCAACGGCACCGAGTACGACGCCGAGCTGGTAGGCTCCGACCCCTCCAGCGACATCGCCGTGATCAAGGTGGATGCGACTGGGCTTACCGCGGTGGAAATCGGTTCCTCCTCTGACCTCGAGGTGGGCGAGTGGGTCATGGCTTTGGGCAGCCCGTTCGGCCTTGAGAACTCCGTATCCACCGGCGTGGTGAGCGCGCTGCAGCGTTCAAGCACCATGCAGGACGAGATGACCGGCCAGACGGTAATCTACCCGAACATGATCCAGACCGACGCCACCATCAATCCCGGTAATTCGGGCGGCGCGTTGGTGGATAGCGAGGGCAAGCTCATCGGCATCAATTCGATGATCCAGTCCACTTCGGGCTCCAGCTCGGGCGTCGGATTCGCCATCCCCATCGATTACGCCATGGGCATCGCCGAGCAGATCATGAACGGCGAGACCCCGACCCATGCGCAGCTGGGCGTGTCCATGACCGAGATCACCCCCGAGATGGCGCAGTACTACAACCTGCCCGTTGACAGCGGCGTGTACGTGGCCAACGTCTACGCCGACAGCGCGGCCGACGCCGCCGGCATCAAGAAGGGCGACATCATCACCAAGTTCGACGGCCAGGATGTGACCAGCGCTTCCGATCTGCAGCTGATGGTGCGTTCCAAGAATCCGGGCGATACGGTGGAGGTCGTGGTGAACCGCGATGGCCAGGACCAGACGCTTTCCGTCACGATGGGCGATGACGAGGATACGCTGGGCACCACCGAGAACAACTCTGACGCCTACGGCTACGGCAATGGCTATGGTTACGGGTATGGCTACGGCGATGAGCAGGATGGCTACGGTTTCCCGTTTGGCTTCTAGACGGCTCTGCTACGCCGCGACAGCAAGGCGCGCAGGCACATCTTGCTGAACGCGCAGCGCTGCACTTTTGCGCCTCTTCCTTGGGCGGTCTCTTCGGAGGCCGCCTTTTTCATGCGCGCGAAGGTTCTCTCTTGGGTGAACTTGCGAAAAATGAGGCGTTCGCGCGGGACGCGGGGCTGCGGTTATCGTAATATACATAAGAATGGCTTACTGATTCGATGAGAAGGGTGAAGTTCATGCCTGCAGAAGGTTACAAGTATCACCGCGTACTGCTGAAGCTGTCCGGCGAGGCCCTGATGGGCGATGCCGGCTACGGTATCGATCCGAAGGTCATCGCCGACCTTGCCGAGCAGATCAAGGAAATCGTTGACGATGGCGTTCAGGTTGCCATCACCGTGGGCGGCGGCAACATCTTCCGCGGCGTCGCCGGTAGCGCCAACGGCATGGATCGCGCCCAGGCAGACTACATCGGCATGCTGGCAACCGTCATGAACGCTCTTGCTCTGCAGGACGGTTTGGAGCGACACGGCGTGGCCTCGCGCGTCCAGTCCGCCATCGAGATGCGCCAGGTGGCCGAGCCTTACATTCGCCTGCGTGCCATCCGCCATATGGAGAAGGGCCGCGTGGTCATCTTCGCCGCAGGCACGGGCAACCCCTACTTCACCACCGATACCACGGCTGCGCTGCGCGCCTGCGAGATCGACGCCGACTGCATGATGAAGGCCACCAAGGTGGATGGCATCTACGACAGCGACCCCAAGACCAATCCTGACGCCAAGCGCTTCGACAAGATTAGCTACCTTGACGTGCTCACCAAGGAGCTCAACGTCATGGACGCTGCCGCCATCTCGCTGTGCAAGGATAACGAGATGCCGCTGCTCGTGTTCGACATGACGGTGCCCGGCAACATCGCCCGCATCCTCAAGGGCGAAAACGTGGGCACACTGGTGTACTAACCATTCGTTGCGGATGGGCGCCGGGTTCGACCGACTCCCATCCGGCTGCTTGTGCGGGGCGGCTGCCTCGCCTGATTGACCGTATCGCGCCTCGCAAGGGCGGGGCGCGTTGGAACCAAGGAGGAAAACGATGACCGCCGAGATTATGAGCGCTGCCGAAACCAGCATGAACAAGGCTCTGGACAACCTCAAAGAGGCGTTCTCCAGCGTGCGCACCGGCCGCGCCAACCCGATGATGCTGGACAAGATCCGCGTGGACTACTACGGCCAGCCCACCCCCGTGAACCAGCTCGCCGCCGTCAAGGTGCCCGACGCGCACCTGATCGTCATCGAGCCGTGGGACAAGGGCATCCTGCGCGGCGTTGAGCAGGCTATCCTTGCCAGCGACCTGGGCATCACCCCTTCCAACGATGGCTCCGTGATTCGTCTTCCCATTCCCGCGCTCACCGAGGAGCGCCGCAAGGAGCTGGTGAAGAACTGCCGCACCTTCTCCGAGGAGGCGCGCATCGCCATCCGCAACGCTCGTCGCGACGCCAACGCCAAGATTGATCGCGGCAAGAAGGACTCCGAGATTCCTGAGGACGACGCCCGTCGCGCCGAGGAGCAGGTGCAGAAGCTCACCGACAAGTACATCGCTCAGGTCGAAGAGATGCTGAAGAAGAAGGAAGCCGAAGTCATGGAGATTTAAGGCGAAGCCTTAAATCTCCATCGTAGAGTTCCGCCGTTCAGCTGAATGGCGGAACTCCCTTTATCAAGGGCCCATCTCGATTCCCCAAGGAGGGTTGTGCATGTATCTGAAACCGCTAAGCGACGTATTCCCCAACCCCCCTGCGGGGCTTGACCCCAACGCGCTCATCGAAGAGCGCGTGCCGCAGCATGTGGCCGTCATCATGGACGGCAACGGCCGCTGGGCGAAAAAGCGTGCGCTCAACAGGCTCAAGGGTCACAAGGCGGGCATCGAGGCGGTGCGCGAGACCATTCGCTGCGCACACGACGTGGGCGTTCGCTATCTGACCATCTACTCGTTCTCCACCGAGAACTGGAAGCGTCCGCAGGACGAGGTCGTGGGCCTGATGGACCTGTTCGCCAAGACCATGCTTGCCGAAGTGGACGGCCTTGACGAGGAAAACGTGCGCGTGCGCACGATTGGTGACCTCTCCGCGCTTCCCAAGGAGACGCGTGAGGCGTTCGACAAGGCATGGGAGCAGACGCGCGACAACACCGGCATGACGTTGCTTGTGGCGGTGAACTACGGCGCACGCGAGGAAATCCTGCGCGCGGCCAAAGCATGCATGCGCTACGCCGTCATCGAGGGCGAGGAGCGCGGCGAGCTTCCGGAGCTTACCGAAGAGATTTTCGAACGCGGTTTGTATACCGCCGGCATTCCTGACCCCGACCTGGTCATTCGCACGTCGGGCGAGATGCGCATCTCCAATTTCCTTCTGTGGCAGATGGCGTATTCCGAGTTCTACTGCACCGATGTGCTGTGGCCCGATTTCAACCGCTATGAGTTTTTGCGCGCCTTGCTTGATTACCAGGGGCGCGAGCGTCGTTTCGGGGCGGTGTAACGCTTGACGCAGACACGCGACATAGAAGAAAACCCCATTGAGGAGGCCTCGCCGGAGGAGGCTCCCAAAGGCCCCATGCGCGAGCGCGCTCAGGCGGCATACGAGAACACCAAGGCCAAGGCGGTCGAGAAGAAGGACGCCGCCAAAGGCTTCGTCTACGACAAGACGCCTGAAAAATTCAAGCATCCGTCCGACATCCAGGTGAGGTTTCGCACCGGCGTCGTCTACGTCACGGTGACGGTGGGCTGCGCGCTGCTCAGCGACATCTCCACGGTGATCATGCTGTGCGCCGTGGCGGGCATCTGTGCGGGCGAATTCTTCTACATGCTGCGCTCCGACGCGAAGCTTCCCAACGAGCTTTTGGGAATTCTTGCCGCCGTGGCCTATCCCATCAGCGTGTGGCAGCTGGGGCTCACGGGCGCGCTGTTGGTGACCGGGGCGCTACTCATCGCGCTTTTGGTATGGTACGTGTTCTGGATGCGCGCCCGCGTGGGCGATGTGGGCGTGTCGTTCTTCGGCGCCGCGTACACCGGCTTGCTTCTTTCGAGCCTGATTCTTGTGCGCATGGGCGTGCCCGGATTCTGGGGAGGCGTGCTCGTAGTGGGCATCTTCTTCAGCGTGTGGGCCAACGATTCGTTCGCATACCTGGTGGGAAGCAAGTTCGGCAAGCATAAGATGGCGCCGCGCATCTCTCCCAAGAAGAGCTGGGAAGGCTTCTTCGGGGGTCTTATGGGATCGGTGTTCATCTGGTGCCTGATTACATTCATCCCCGGCGTGAACATGAGCCTGCCGCAGGCGGCTGCGTTCGGCGTGGTGTGCGGCCTGTTCGGTGTGCTGGGCGATTTGGCGGAAAGCCGCATCAAACGCAATTCCGGCGTCAAGGATTCGGGCACCATCATGCCCGGCCACGGCGGCCTGCTCGACCGCTGCGATTCGCTGTTCCTGGTGAGCGCCGTGGCAGGCGTGCTGCTGGTCTACGGCGGCTGCATCCCGTATGTTTTCGCGTAACAGACTCTTCCGTATGCGCTGGGATCCCTTTTATTCGCAAAGCTTTACGCCAGCAATCCCTTGATTCGTGGACGAAAAACGAAGTTTCCCGGCTCGCAGCGCCGCAAAACCGCATTTTGCCGTGCCCTTCCCTGTCTTCTTGTTTTAAAAAAACGGAGCAATTTTCCAGATTGAATCTGAGCTGGGAAAACGTATGGGCAAATTCGCAGAGAGGGTAAGGTTTTCTCTTGCAACGAACTTAGCCTTCCGGGAAAGTCGAAAAAACGTCCACGAAGTTGCGTTTTTCTGTCCAGGCGGAATGTTGCTACTGCTATCGCTTATGTTTCAATCGCTCTATATTGCTTATAATTCTGCAGCGTAAGAATTCGCAGTGTTCGTGATGCAGCAGGTCCATGAAAGGTTTCGCCATGTCCAAGCTTCGTATCGTTATTCTTGGGTCTACCGGCTCCATTGGCACGCAGACGCTCGATGTGGTGCGCCGCCATGCTGACAAGCTTGAGGTGGTCGGTCTTGCCGCGAACTCGAGCGTGGATGCGGTCATCGCCCAGGCGCATGAGTTCAAGGTGCGCCACATCGCGTTCGGCAACGAGGCGCTGCGCGATGATGCGCGCTTGGCGAACATCCATGATGGTGTAAGCGTGGGCTTCGGTCAGGAAGGCCTGCTGGAGCTTGTGCGTATGGACGATGTGGACATGGTGGTGAACTCGCTTGTGGGCGCCGCCGGCATGCGCGCATCGTACGAGACGTTGGCCTGCGGGAAGCGTTTGGCGCTGGCGAACAAGGAAAGCCTTGTGGTGGCGGGCGACCTCATCATGCCGCTTGCTGCCAAGGTGGACGTGCAGCTCGCGGCGGCGCAGGCGGCGCTTGACGATGCGTGCGTGAGCGTGGGCAAGGTGGCGGGGCGCGCAGCAGGCATGGTGGATGCGCCCGGCATGCATGGCGCGCTCATGCCCATCGACTCCGAGCACGGCGCCATCTATCAATGCCTGATGGGGGAGCGTGCGGCCGAGGTCACGGCGCTGTGGGTCACGGCGAGCGGCGGCCCCTTCCGCGGCAAGACGCGCGACGAGCTGGCGGACATGACTTCCAAGCAGGCGCTTGCGCATCCCACCTGGCACATGGGTCCCAAGATCACCATCGACTCCTCCACGCTCATGAACAAGGGCCTCGAGGTCATCGAGGCGCACCACCTGTTCAACATGCCCTACGACCGCATCAAGGTGGTCGTGCAGCCGCAGAGCGCCATCCATTCCATGGTGGAGTTCTCGGACGGCAGCGTGAAGGCACATCTGGGAACCACCGACATGCGTATTCCCATCCAGTACGCGCTGAGTTACCCCGATCGTTGGGATGCGCCGGTCGAGCCGCTCGATTTCACGAAGCTGGGAAGCCTAGAGTTCTATCCCGCCGATACCGAAACGTTCCGCTGCTTGGCCCTGGCGCGCCATGCGGGCAGTACGGGCGGCACGCTGCCGTGCGCCATGAATGCCGCGAACGAGGTTGCCGTGGCGACGTTTTTGAAGGATGCATGCGGCTATCTGGACATCGATGCGTGCGTGGAGCACGTCATGAATCGTCACGAAGCGCAGGGTGTGCAGGTGGTTGAGAGCTTGGACCAGCTGGCCGAAGTGGATGCCTGGGCGCGTTCGGAAGCGCGCGAGTTCTTGAAGGCACGCGCGAAGTAGGCAATTTTTGTCAAATTCTTGGCAACGGTAATCGGTCGGCGTGCTGTGCGGCAGGCCTGAAAAGGTGTCGCATGGTACCATCTTCACGATTGTTCAATACGAGGTTGTAACGACGTCGGATGCATTGCCGATAGCGAAGGGATATTCATGGATCAAACGCAAGCGAGCGGCATCAAGGGCGGCATCGCGTACCTTAAGCAGGCGATGGCGGACATCGTCCATACGCCGAAATGGTTCGGCATCTTGCTGCTGTTGGGAATTGTCGGATGCATTCCCATTTTTGGCGCGGTCGTCATGTATGGCTTCCTTTTGAGGTGGGCGCGCGAGGCGGCATG
>NZ_CALUMA010000019.1 GCF_944321625.1 uncultured Slackia sp. | reverse complement strand
CCGGACGAGGTCAGTGAGGATCAGATGGTCCTGCTCGCCCGCGACATCGCCAAGAAGATCGAGAGCGAGCTCACCTATCCCGGCCAGATCAAGGTCCACGTCCTGCGTGAGACCAAGGCCGTCCGTTGTCGCGCTTGCCTTGGTGGTTTTCGCCGCGGGCCTTTTGAGTTTCCAGGTGCAAACGGGCTTCTGCTCGCCCTTGATGGGCGCGCTTTCGGGTGGACTTCTCGGACTGGCAAGCGCCCTGTTCTTCTGCGTGCTTCAGGAGTTGGTGGCAAGCCTGCGGGTCTATGTCGCAGGTATCGTGGTGTTTTCAGCAGCGGCTATCAGCGCCGGGGCTTATTTGCTCATAGGGGTGCTTCCTTCCTCGGTATCGGTGTGGATCGTCCTCTTCGCGTGTTTTCCTTTGGTTGCCGTGCTTTGCGTGACGGCGTATCGATGGTCGATGCAATTCCGCCACCCCATGTTCCATGCCTCGCCCTCCAAGAATCACGGCAAGCTAGCCCGCGCCGCGGTTGACCTGTGGCGCCCGCTGCTCTGCATTGCGTTCTCGGCGCTTCTCATCGGCATTATTCGAGCTGATACGATTATCGACGGGAGCGCACTTGGTGATGTCAATGACAGCGGAATGCTGGGGCTCCTTCTTGCATCCGTTGTTTTGCTTGGATGCTGGCGTGTGATTTATGCAAGGACGCTGCTTTCGAAGCTCCAATTGCTGATCTTTCCGCTGATCGCGACGTCGTTTTTGTTGCTGCCGTTCCTGACGGGGGAGAGCCGTGGCGTGTTCGTGTCCCTCGCGTTCACCGTGTTTTCCATCACGTCGTCGCTCATGGTGGTGACCTGCGCCCGCACGGCGCGCATGTATGCGATTCCTCCCGTGCTCGTGTTCGGCGTGTTTTCGGGCGTCGTGTACTTGGCGCTTGCGTGCGGGGCTTTGCTTTCGTATTCGTTCGGCGGTCTAAGTGGCGCCTCCACGCTCTGGCTGTTCGCTATCGCCCTGGTTGCGATATACGTGCTATCGATGGCGCTGACGCTGGGGAAGCGCCTGACCGATGGCGTGCGCAGGTCGAAGGCGGCTGAGGATGTGTCGCGGGCGAGCGCTACGACGGACGCGTTCAGCAACGATTCCGAGCTTCTTAAAGCCGATGAGGCGAGTGGCCCATCGCAGGCGGACACCGTTGCCGCTTCGGTTGGTACAACGGGCTTGCCGAAGGGCTTTTCTGATGCGGCGCGTCTCGATCGGCAATGTGCCGGCGTCGCGAAGCATTACGGACTTACTGCGCGCGAGACAGAAGTCATGACCTTGTTGGCTCACGGGCGCGACGTGGCGTTTATCGCCGAGGAGCTTACGCTTTCGAAGAACACCGTGCGCACTCATACCAAAGGCGTGTTCTCCAAGATGGGAGTCCATTCGAAACAGGAGCTCATCGACGTGGTGTATCTCTATGAGGAATGACGAGGCGTAAAGTGGCTTATAGAATGCACACCGTTTGCCCTATGAGCCCCCTATGGCCAACCTGAATCAGGGCATGAAAAAACCCGCCGAAGCGGGTTCAAATTCAAGTGGCTCCTCGGGTAGGATTCGAACCTACAACCTATCGGTTAACAGCCGAGTGCTCTGCCGTTGAGCTACCGAGGAATGATGGTGGGCGTTACAGGATTTGAACCTGTGACCCCTTCCGTGTGAAGGAAGTGCGCTCCCGCTGCGCTAAACGCCCATTTGTTTGCGCCTCAAGCGCGAGAAAGAATAATACTCGCACTGTTGCGGTTTGACAACCCCCAATTTGAACTTTTTTGCATCAAATCGAAAGGATGAACCGAAGCGGGGCTTTGCACCAGGCACAACGATCGTCTATCACGCGAGATGAATGGTGGGCCCGGCCGGATTCGAACCGACAACCAAAGGATTATGAGTCCCCTGCTCCACCGTTGAGCTACAGGCCCGTATGCCAGTTGCAAAGCTCGATTATTGTAGCGTAACGACACGTTTGCGCAAGTCTTCGAGTTTTCTTCTTGGGCCAATTTGGTTTTTTGACGGTATGGCGCGCCAAGAATCTGGAATCTCGTGGACGTTTTTTCGACTTTCCCGGATTCATATGAGGAGGGGTTACATGCCATAAAAGTTAGTTGAGTCTTTTTGCAGGGGATATGCAATGTGTTGGCACAGATAGATTAGGGTGGAACGGTTGTTTGTCTGCGGAAAGACCCCTCCGTAATCAAATTGATTGCTTTCGGTCCGGTAAAGTCAGAAAAACGTCCACGAGCTTTTGATTTCCTGTCTGGGGCTTCAGAAGACTGCTTGCTGATTCGGGCTGGGGGTGCGGGCAATGGTTTATTGCTGACAAGGATTTACTCGGCGGGTTTTATCTTGCAGGCGGGCCTTATCCCCTTAAAGAAATCTCAGGAATCGTGCAGGCTGCGTGTGTCCTCCGTGAACTCCCCGATGATACGTGCCATTTTCGTCCGGTATCCCTACTTGACTGCTATACTGCCTCTGATACACACAGCACAGCCGGGGCTTGCCCCCGTTCGATAGGAGAATTTGATTTCGTGAAGGGACAACGCGACACCCAGTTCGATCGCGCCGGCCAAGAGGGCGCGACCGCTCGATACGGATATTCGGCTCAACACGCGCGCGGCACCGCTCCCCAGGGGGCGCGCGGCGGCATGCGTCCCGGCTCCACGGGCGCGCATGGTCGTGTGGCTCCTAACCAGACCGCATACATGCCTACGATGTCCGGCGCGCCTTCCGGTGGGCAGGGAGGCAAGGGCGGCAAGAACGCGCATGCTTCTACCAAGATGCCCGGTAAGGCGGTATTCATCGCGCTGGGCATCCTCATCGCGTTGCTTGCTATCGCCTACGGTGCCGGCGTGTATGTGTTCCATGACCGTTTCTATCCGCAGACCACGCTTGGCTCGCTCGACATCTCGATGAATACGCGCGACGAGGCGGCGGCCCAGCTTTCCGCCGTTGAGGCGAATTACGAGGTAGCGGTGAGCGGGGAAGGTCTCGACTTCACCGTAAGCGCCGCAGACGGCGGCGTGTCCATCGACGCGAATGCGGTCATCAATTCCGCTGCCCACGACGCCAACCCCTGGCTGTGGTTCATCCAGGCGTGGGGCAATCATGACGAGACCGATCATCTTGCCGCGACGAGCGACGAAGGCACGCTGGCTGATTTCATCCGCGTTCAGGTGGATGAGTTCAACGCCGATGCCGACCCTTCGGAGGATGCGACCATCGTGTACTCCAAAGATTCCGGCGCCTATGAGATCAAGCAGGAGGTCTACGGCACGCAGGTTGCTGCCGACCAGGTGGTCCAGGCCGTCGCCACGGCCATCGCCACCATGCAGGATTCCGTGCAGGTGACCGACGACATGCTGGTCAAGCCGCAGGTCCTTTCCACCGATGAACGTCTGACAAGCGGGCGCGATGCCGCCAATGACATGATTAAGTGCGACGTGACGCTCAAGTCCAGCGACACAGGCGTCCAGGCGGGCGAGGTGGACGGAAGCGTCATCTCGCAGTGGATCTCGTTCGGCGATGACTTCAAGCCCACGCTTGACGAAGAGGCCATGGGGGCCTGGATCGATGACCTGTCGAGCGCCTACAACACCATCGGCACCACGCGCACGTACACGCGCGGCGACGGCAAAGAGATTACGGCCGAGGGCGGCGACTACGGCTGGTCGGTCGATTCCGACACGCTGAAGGCCGCGGTGAAGGATGCCATCGACAAGGGTACCCAGGGCGACCTGGAGGTCTCGTTCACGTCCACGGGCAACGGCTACACCAAGGCCGGCATGGACTGGGGCGCGTACTGCGACGTCGACCTGTCGGAGCAGCATGCGTACTACTACAACGCCGCAGGCGAACTTCTGTGGGAATCCGGCATCGTAAGCGGCGTGCCCGACGCCGAGAACTCTACCCCCACCGGCATCTACTGGCTCAAGAACCTTCAGCAGGACGTCTCGCTCAAGGGCCCGATCGATCCCAAGACCAACAAGCCCGAGTGGGATTCGCCTGTGGATTACTGGATGCCTTTCGTGGGCAACCTCGTGGGTCTGCACGACGCGAGCTGGCAGCCCTCGTGGGTGTTCAGCGACGCGAGCGCCTACAAGACCTACGGCAGCCACGGATGCGTGAACCTGCCCACCAAGAAGGCGGCGCAGCTGTTCGGCATCATCCAGATTGGCGATCCGGTAATCGTCCACTGGTAGATGCAGCGCCGCAAGGCACGCCAATCCATATCCGTATTAGTTCGCGCGCGGGGGCTCGATGTGGCCTCCGCGCACGATGACGTTTAGGTGACGAATCATGATCATGCAAGTGGAACATATCTCCAAGAGCTTCGGCGGCCGCGTGCTGTTCAGCGACGCGAGCTTCCGCTTGGAGGCGCACGACCGCCTTGCGCTGGTGGGCCCCAACGGCGCCGGCAAGACCACCATGCTCAACATCATCACCGGGCACGAGGACGCCGATGAAGGGCGCATCGTGTTCGCGCGCGGGGCTCAGACGGGATACCTCGAGCAGGAAGCCATCGAGATGGAAGACCGCTCGATTTTCGAGGAGGTCATCGCCAGCCAGTCCGAGATTCTGGAGGCCGAGCGCCGTCTGGCCAAGCTGGAGGAAAGCCTGGGCGACAACCCCACTCCTCAGCAGCTTGCCGCCTGCGGGCGCGCCCGCGATCTGTACGAGTCGATGGGCGGCTATGTGCTGGAATCGCAGGTGCGAAGCGTGCTCTTTGGCCTGGGCTTCAAAGAGGAAGACATGCAGCGCTCCACCACGGAGTTCTCGGGCGGTTGGCAGATGCGCATCGCGCTGGCCAAGCTGCTCATCCGCAAGCCCGAGCTTCTGCTGCTCGACGAGCCCACCAACCACCTCGACCTCGAAAGCGTCAAATGGCTCGAGGGCTTTCTGCGCGGCTACGACGGCGCCGTCATGGTGGTTTCACACGACCGTGCCTTCATGGACAACATGGTGGATCGCGTGGCCGAGATCGATGCGGGGCATCTGACCCTGTACAAGGGCAATTACTCGTCGTATCTGAAGCAGCGCGAAGAGAATATCGAGCGCTTGAAGCAGGCCGCCGAGAAGCAGGCGGAAGAGATCGCTCACATGGAAGCATTCATTGAGCGCTTCCGCTATAAGCCTACCAAGGCGAAGCAGGTCCAGGACCGCGTGAAAAAGCTCGAAAAGATGGAGCGCATCCAGGTCCCTCAGGAGAAGAAGACCGTGCACTTCAACTTCGTACAGCCGCCGCGCACGGGAGATACGGTGGCGACCCTCGAAGGCGTCACCAAGCACTTCGGCGAGAAGCACGTCTACGACGGCCTTGACCTGACGCTGTACCGCGGCGAAAAGGTGGCGCTGGTTGGTCCCAACGGCGCCGGCAAATCGACGCTGCTCAAGATGGTGGCGGGCGTGCTTACGCCTGATGCGGGAACGATCTCTTACGGCGCGCATGTCGAGGTGTCCTACTTCGCGCAGCACCAGCTCGAGGAGCTGTATCCCGGCAACACGGTGTTCGAGGAGCTCGATCGCGTGGCGCCCGGATGGACCATCAGCCAGGTGCGCACGCTTCTGGGCGCGTTCCTTTTCCAGGGCGACGCCGTGGAAAAACGCGTGGGCGTGCTTTCGGGCGGCGAGAAGTGCCGTTTGGCGCTTGCCAAGATGCTGGTCGCCCCCGCGCCGCTTCTGTGCCTGGACGAGCCTACGAACCATCTGGACATCGCCAGCGCCGACATCCTTGAGCAGGCGCTCAAGCGCTTCGAGGGCACCATCCTGCTGATCACGCACGACCGCCACCTGATTCGCAACGTGGCAAACCGCATCATCGAGGTGACGCCCGGCAAGGTGACGGTGTACGACGGCGATTACGGCTACTACCTGTTCAAATCCGGTCAGCTGGCGGAGGGACGCGACCTTTCTGCGGCTTCCCTGGATGATTTTCTCGACCAG
>NZ_CALUMA010000018.1 GCF_944321625.1 uncultured Slackia sp. | reverse complement strand
AGAGCCTGTCCAAAAGCTCCGAGAACGACGCCTCATCGACCACGGGATACGCCCCCTGGGAAATAAGGGCGTTCGCCCCGCGCGACGTCGGCGAGAAAATGGAACCGGGCACGGCGAGCACGTCGCGATTGGCGGCAAGCGCCTCGTCGGCGGTGGAGAACGTTCCGCTGGGCAGCCCCGCCTCGACGATGAGCGTCGCCCTGCCCAGACCCGCAATCAGCCTGTTTCGCTCGCGGAACGCGTATCCCACAGGCGGAAAATCCCACGGATGCTCGGACACCACCGCGCCTCCCGCATCCACGATGCGCTGAAACAGGCCCGTGTTGCGCACGGGATACACCTGGTTGCATCCGCCGCCCAGAAACGCAACCGTTTTGGCGCCCGCGTCCAACGCCGCCTCATGCGCACAGGAATCGCACCCCAGCGCCCCGCCCGAGATAATCGTGATGCCACGCTTCGCCGCCATTCCCGCGAAGAGCTTGGCGGCGCTTCTTCCGTACGGCGTCGCCCGTCTGGCGCCCACCACCGCCAAACCCTCCCGCAATACATCCGAATCGCCCACTACGTACAGCGTCTTCGGGGGCCGGGGAATCAATTCGAAAGCGGGCGGATACTCCGCCGACCCCCGTGCGATTTCATATCTGGTTCCCCGTATGCCCGTCTGTATCCGTTCGCCCATGGGAACACCACCCCTCACATGCTCCTGAACAGTTAACCTCTCCGCCCCGCGACGTTCGCCTTATCGTCGCAGGCGAAGACCCATCGCCTCGAGGAGATGCTCCTCGCCTACCGTCTTGCACTCCGCCATATCCGCCACTGTTCTGGCGAGCGAGAGCACGCGCGTGATGCCGCGCCCGGAGAGCAAGGCGTCGCGGGCTAGCGCCTCGAACAGGCGCTTCGTTGATACATCCATACGGCAGCACGCCAGAAGGGCGGCCGCATCCGAGCGGCTGGAGTCGCCGAGCGCATCACGCCGCCATGAGGCGAACTCGCGCGCCGCCTGCACGCCCGAAAACAGCTCCTCGGATGTCGTTTGCGGCGCCGCATCCCCGATAATGTCCGACGGATCGGTGCGCCACACATCAATATGGATGTCTATGCGGTCGAGCAGCGGCCCGCCGATGCGCGCCTGATAACGCTGCACCTGGGTCGCGGAGCATTTGCACTCTTTCGCCGGATCGCCAAAGTACCCACACGGACACGGGTTCGCAGCCGCGACCAGCATGAACCGCGCAGGAAGCTCCACGGTGCCATCAGCGCGCGTGATAAGAATCCTGCCCTGCTCCATGGGCTGCCGCAATGCCTGCAGCGTGCTCGTGCCGAACTCGGGCAGCTCGTCCAAGAACAGCACGCCATGATGCGCGAGCGATATCTCGCCGGGACGCACGGGATTGCCGCCTCCCACCAGACCCGCCGTCGTGGCGCTATGGTGGACCTTGCGAAACGGCCGAACGCCGCTCAGAATCGAGTCAATCGGCTCCCCGACGGTGGAGTGGACCATGGCCGCCTCGATTCGCTCACGCTCGTCAAGCGGAGGAAGAATCGAAGGGAGCGCCCGCGCGAGCATCGTCTTGCCAGAACCCGGCGGCCCCATAAGCAGCACGCCATGTTCGCCCGCCGCAGCCACCTGAAGCGCGCGCTTCGCCATATCATGGCCGTGTACCGATGCGAAATCGATGCCACCGCCCGCTTTTCCGCCTCCAACCACAGAAAGGCGCGCAAGATTCATCGTGCGCAGCTGCGCAAGCGACTTCACGCAATACTGGTCGACCCCGTTCAGGCTTGCCCCATCGGCGGCATCCGCCGCGACCACCAGGTCGAGCCCTTCCTGCTGCGCGCACTCCGCATACGGAAGCGTCCCGCGCACGGCGCGCACGCGCCCCTCGAGCGACAGCTCCCCCACCATGAGGTATTTCGCGAGCTTTTCCGCATCCGCCTGGCCCGTCGCACCCAGCAACGCCGCCGCGATAGGCAGGTCGAATCCCGATCCCGTTTTGCGCAGCGAGCTCGGGGCGAGGTTCACCACCACCTTGTCCGCAGGCATCGTGTAGCCGCAGGCCTTGATGGCGGCGCGCACGCGCTCTTGCGACTCGCGCACCGCCGCATCGGGCATGCCCACGATGGACATGCCCGGCAGCCCGTTGGAAACCGATACCTCCACGTCGACGGGAACCGCCCTCACCCCCACGAGCGCCGCCGAACGCAGAATGCATCGCCCCTGCATGTCAGTCGCCTACCGCAAAGGCGTTGATTAGATGACGGGCGAGCGCACGTCTGCGGGGCAGCGCAAGCACGCCGATGACATCGAACCGCACCTGTGTGCACGGCCCGTCGTAATCGCTCAGGAAGAACCCTGCGATGCGTTCGTACCGCGCGCGCTTGCGGGCCGTGACCGCCTCTTCAGGAAGGCCATATTCGATTCCCGCCCTTGTTTTGACCTCGACGAACACGAGGCATCCGTCGTCAAGCGCAACGATATCCGCCTCCCCCGCCGGACAGGTCCAGTTTCGTTCCAGAATCACGTAGTCTTTGCGCTTCAGAAGAGCGCAGGCGGCGTCCTCGCCCCTGCGTCCAAGCTCTTTCGGCGATAACGCGCGAGGGTCGTCATAGTCTTCGTCTTCGACGCAATCGTCGCAGGCATCGTCCTCGTCGGCAAGCCCATCTTCGTCCGCCCCGAAGACGTTCATCAAATCGCACAGGCCAATGAATCCCCCTTCGTAGCCTCCCAGGATGAACGGCTCATCGGCAAGAACGCATTCCTCTTCGTCGATGCCGCAGTCGTCGAGGTCGCACACATCAAGCCCCGCCCCGCCGGCGCAGTCCCCTTGACGCTCGCATCTAACGGTGACCTCGATGGCGGATACGGAGTCCCCCCTCTCATCCCTGACGGTTTGGCACGTGCACACGGTGCTGGCTTGCATGGCAGTCTCCTTCCTGCTTTGCGACATGGGTTGGCAAACCATGCCGCCCCGCCGTCCGATACGGTCGTCGACGGGCGTTCTGTCCATGCTTAAAGCCTAGATTTCAAACCTTGCCAAACCCTTTCCCGCGGTTTCGTCTTTTGCGGCGCGGATTATCCGGAACCTGACCGACAGGAACCCGAATTCTTGCCGATACCGCCCTTCGCGCTTCAACGAACCATCGCAGCCTGCCCCTCGACCTGTCGCCAAAACCTTGCCCGAACCTTGCCGAAACCTTGCCACCCGCCCAAAACGCGGCTATATGCCCGCAAAAGCAAACGGCCGCGCACAAGCACGGCCGTTGAAAATGGATGCTTCCTCAGAGAACGAAGATGATGCGAAGCCTCAGAACAGCGTTTCCTGCGTCCATGCGCGACAGAACGTCTCTCGATGAATGGGGCATGTGCCATGCGTCTTGATCGCCTCGATATGATCGGCGCTCGCATAGCCTTTATTATGGTCGAAGCCGTACTCGGGCCACGTTTGAGCGTATTCGCGCATCAGCGCATCCCTTTCCACCTTCGCCACGATCGACGCCGCGGCGATAGACGCGCACTTCGCGTCGCCCTTGACCACGTTGCGTTCGCGAGAATCAAGATGCAGCGCATTGCCGTCCAAAAGCACAACGTCGGCATGCATACCTTGGGCCTCCACGCTTGCCAGCGCGCGCGTAAACGCAAGGCGCAAAGATGCCGCCATTCCGCGCTCATCGATTTCGGACGGCTCCACGTACTGCACCGTCCAGGCGAGCGCCACCCGCTTCACTTCTTCGGCAATGGCCTCGCGATGTTCTGGCGCCACTTGCTTTGAATCGTTGAGGCCCAGAATACGCGGCTCGTCGGGCAGCACGACCGCCGCAACCGCCAACGGCCCCGCCACAGGTCCGCGCCCCACTTCGTCCAGACCAACGGCCACGCCGCCTTCGGCAAGCTGCGCCTGGAATTCGTACATGCCGGCAAGACGGGCCGCTTCTTTCTCCTCGGCCTCAAGACGACGGGCCGCAACGGCAAGCGCCTGCTTCACGCCCTTGCGCTCGTCGGCCGCCAATGCGCGCGACAGCACTTCGAACTGCTCGCGAGTTGCGTGCTGGAGCTCGGAGCGAATCTGGGCAAGCGTCTTGGGCATGAAAATACCTTTCGTTCAAATGTGTGAGCAACAAGATGACTCAAGCGCAACCGTAGCCTTGGGGCCATCCACGTCGAGCGACGCACGATGCGTTCAGCGAATCGGTTCGCCGAATGCGAATAATACAGCCTAAACAAAAGGGGCCGCACGAAGCGACCCCTTTCATCACGCGGAAGCGAAGCGTTAGTTGAACGCCTTCTCCTTGATCTTGGCAGCCTTGCCCACCTTGTTGCGCAGGTAGTACAGCTTGGCGCGACGAACCTTGCCCTCGCGTGCGACCTCAATCTTGTCGATCTTGGGGGAATGCACGGGGAAGGTACGCTCAACACCCACGCCGAAGCTAATCTTGCGGACGGTGAACGTCTCGCGGGCGCCATGGCCGTGACGGCGGATGACATCGCCCTGGAACACCTGGATACGCTCGCGATTGCCCTCGACGATGCGATAGTGAACCTTCACGGTGTCGCCCACGTTGAACGGGGTGACGTCCTTGATCTGCTGCTGCTCGATAGCGCGAATGATGTCCATGTTCGTTTCCTTCTGTTAGTCTTACAACGACCTGCTGCTTAAAGCGCGATTTCGGAGGCGGCCTTCTGCGCTTTCGCGCGAGCATCGCACGCAATGCCCCGATCGGCCGGAACCTTAAAAGCCCTGGACTGCCTGGTACCGCAACAGAGGTCGGATGGAAACGCCGCGTTCCCTTGCGGGATGCCGCATATCCGACGTGAACCGGAACGCTTAAAGAAGCTGACGTCAAAGTATAGCAAAACAATCCCAGGTAGCAAGGTATTTTTTCGCCATCACGGAAAAGTTACTTTCGCCCCGCAGCACGCGCGAACCCCACAACACGCACGAACCCCACGGCAAGCGCGAAAACCACGACAAGCGTAAGCCCCACGGCAAGCGTGAACCCCACGCGCCGCAGCATACCGCCTTCATTTGCCTTGCTGCTCGCACACCGCCCACTGCGCCGAAAATCGCCGACCAGCCCCAACGACCCGAAAGCATACAGAGTTCAATACTTGCTTCATGCGAAGCTCATTTGCGAATAAGGCAAGTATTGAACGCTATAACGGCCCAATTGAGCGGAAGCGCAACTATCAAAGCGCGTTTCCCCAGTTCAGAGATACGTCACGCGCATCGTAGCGAGTCCTGAATACGCAAAAGAGTTCAATACTCGCTTCATTCGTCAATCGACTTCGCGGAAGACAAGTATTGAACTCTTATTTACGTTTGAGCGGAGTATTGAACTCTCGTCGTTAAAGACGAGAGCGGCGCTGACTACTGGGCTTTAGATTCCTGCGGCAGCTGAGGGGCAGCAGGCTGAGCGGGCGCCGCGGGCTGATCAGGCGCGGCGGGTTGAGCAGGAGCAACCGGTTGCTGCATAGGAGCGTCAGCGCCCATCGGCTGCTGGGCCGGAACCGCGCCCGCCGCAGGCTGCTGCATCGGGGCGGTGCCGGGCACGGGCTGCTGCGGCATGGGCTGGGCCGCCATCGGCTGGGCATAGCCCTGCGGCGCATAGCCGTACGCAGGCTGCGCATACATCGCGGGATTGGCGGCCGCCTTCTTCAGGCGGTTTGCATACACCGCATTCACGATGAGCAGAATACAGGAAATCACGCGGCCCATCAGAATGGCGCAGACAGCGCCCGCGATGGACCAACCGAAAATCTTGCCCGCCTTCTGCGGATTGCGGCAGTTGCGCACGCCCATGATGCCGGCGATCAGCGACACGATGCACAGCACCACGCCGATACCCGAAAACGCACTGATGAAGCCGAAGACCATCGTGACCAGCGCCGACGTATCCTCAGCACTCATGTCGTACTGGGCATCGATACCGTTTGTCGCGCCCAAGTCATCGCGATATTCCACATAGCCGTCGAAGTTCGACGGGTCGCTAGCCACAACCCCAAGGCCGGCGGAAAGCGCCATCGCCGCAATACAACCCAGAATGGCGAGCACGGCCAAGACGATGGAGGCAATGCTTACCCCGCGCACCACGCGAACGTCAGACTCATACATGATTAAAACCTTTCTATCGAAAACCGTTGCGTATCATTGTAGAGAACGGGGCCAACGATGCGCGCGCTTCGGCAAAATCGAAACCATAGGTTCGACGAACCGTAACCAAACCGCAACCGAAAGAGCACGTCAACGAGACGATACCCATGCGCGTAAGCACAAAAGCCGTAAGTCGCCTAGCGAATGCCCGGCAGGCCGAAGCCGGCGAGCATCTCGCGCTCGCGGGCCTCCATCTCCTCGGCCTCCTCGTCGGAGTGCACGTGGTCCCAACCGCACAGATGCAGAAGGCCGTGCACCAGCAGCACGTAGAGCTCCTGCTGTGGCGTGGTGCCGAACTGCGCGGTCTGCTCGCGCGCCACGTCGGACGCGATCACGATGTCGCCCAGCAGAAACGGCTCGTCATCGGGCACGCCGGCGTCCCCATAGGCCACGTCAGAGTCGAAATCGTCATCATAGCCGTCGCATTCGAACGAAAGCACATCGGTAGGGCGGTCGATGCCGCGGAACTCCCTGTTCAGACGATGCACCTCTTCGTTCGTGGTCAGCGTGATGGACACCTCGGTATTCTCGGGCTGACCCTCCTGCTCGAGCACGTAGCGCGCGATGCCCTCGATATCCACGCCCTCGGCGATATCGGCCCCATGCTCGATTTCAATCGCGATGTTCATTAGATCTCGCTTCCTTTCGCTCCCATGCCGCCGCATTCGTAAAGGACAAGCGCCGGCGCCACCACGCCCGCCGTTTCGGTGCGCAGAATCGTGGGGCCCAGCGTCACCGGCCACGCACGCGGCCCCGACGTGAGTACGCCCACCTCATCGGCGGAAAGGCCGCCTTCGGGCCCCACCACCACGGCGATACGCGCATCGCGCCTGTCGTTCATCGCGCACTCTGCCATGCCGCGCGCGATGGCATCGGCGATGGTTGAGGTGGCCGGGCATTCCTCCCAGCACACGAGCACGCACGTCGCGCCCGCAAGCGCTTCGGCGACCTGCTTCACGCTCATAGGATCCGACACCTCGGGCACGGTGAGCCGTCCGCTTTGCATGGCCGCCGATTTCGCGATCGCCTGCCAGCGCGCCACGCGCGTTGCCGTCTTCTTCTCGTCAAGCTTCACCACGCACCGCGAGCTCGCCATGGGGATGAACGCCGCCACGCCCACCTCGGTGGCATGGCGAATCACGTCGTCCATCTTCTCGCCCTTGGCGATGCCCTGCACCAGAATCACATCGGGGTCCGCCTGCTCCACATCGAGCCGCTGCGCAATGCGCACCTCGATGTCGCCACCTTCGACGCGCACGATCTCACACTCGAAGTAGTCGCGCGCGGCATCCACCACGCTCACGTGCTCGCCGGGAGCCAGGCGTAAGACCTTGGTATGCTTGCGATCGTCGGCCGAAAGGCGCAGCGGAAACACCTCGTCCGTCTCAAGACCTAGCACCTGGTCATCCAGAAAGAAATGATGGAGCGACATCGATACCCTTTCGCCGAAGGTCCTACAGAATGTCCAAAAGCTTCAGGAGCGCCGGAACGTACACGATGCACGCGACGACGACGCTCGCGCAGGCGGTGATGAGCGCCGCGCCTGCCGCGCAATCCTTCGCGCGCTTGGCAAGGGGATGAAGCCCCGGCGATGCGAGGTCCACCACGGCTTCCACCGCGGTGTTCACCGTCTCCATCGCGAGCTGCACGCCCACGCACACCGCAACCGCAGCCCAGCCCCACAGGGGAACCTGCAGAACGGCGCACAGCACAAACGCGAGCACGGCAGCGATGCAATCCACCTTGAAATTGCGCTCCCCCGCCGCAGATGCTACGCCCTGGGCGGCATACCCGAACGACTTGACCAGCGAATTGCCGCTTTTCATCTCCTGGCCGGTCTTTGGGGAAGATCCCGAAGCATTCTCGCTCATAAGACAACCTCCACCATATCGCCTTCGCGGGCGCCCGCAGGCGCGGCAACCGCATGATAGCTCTCCGTGGTGGCCACGCCATCGGATTCGACAAGCGCCAACTCGCGCGTACCCGCACGCCGCGCGAAATCGGCCGCACGAAGCTCCGCCTCCACAGCTTCAAGACGCTTGGCGCGGTCGGCCTTCACCTCCGGAGCCACCTGATCGGCGCGACGCGCAGCGGGCGTGCCCTCGCGCTTGGAATACCGGAAGATGTGCATCTTAGAGAACCGGCACGCACGCGCCATCTCCTCGGTGGCCTGGTAATCCTCTTCGGTCTCGCCAGGAAAGCCCACGATGACGTCGGTGGAAAGCGAAAGCATGGGCATGGCCGCATACAGCCTGTCCACCAGCGCCTTGAATTGCTCGGCCTTGTACGGGCGCGCCATTTCGCGCAGCACCTTCGTGGAGCCCGATTGAAGCGGCAGATGCAGGTGGCGGCAGATGCGCCCCTGAGCTGCGGCCATAAGCGCAATCAGGTCGTCGTCCACGTCGCGCGGCTCGATGGAGGACACGCGAAAGCGAACGTCTGCATCGGTGGCGTCCAGCAGCAACCGCAGCAGATCGGCCAGGCCCATCCCGTCGTAGGAGTACGATCCCAGATTGATGCCCGTGAGTACGATTTCACGCGCGCCGGCCTCGGCCGTGCGACGCACCTCGTCGACGATCTCCTCAGCGGGACGCGACCAGGCGCGGCCTCGCGCCACGTGCACGATGCAGTAGGTGCACGCATTGTTGCAACCATCCTGCACCTTCACGCCCACGCGCGTGGGAAATTCCTCCCCCACGTGCACGTGCTCGGCGCCCGTGCCCCATCGGGCGGCGTCGCGAGCCGCCGCAGCATCCTCCACACGGGCGCTCTGCGAAACACCGGCAGACTCCTCAGCGTCAGCAGGGAAAAGAACGGCGCTTTCGACGCCTTCGGATTCAGGAGATTCGGAAGAAGCGCCGCCATCTTCGCGCGGGCCTCTCGCAAGCAGCTCGTGCATGGCGAGCTTGGGCACCACGCGCACGCGATCGCTCATCTCGGTATAGGTTGCGGGGTCGATCGCCGCGGCACAGCCCGTGACCACCACCTGCGCGCAATCGTTCGCGCGCAGCGCCTGGCGAACCGCCTTGCGCGTCTTTTTCTCGGCTTCGCCGGTCACGGTGCAGGTGTTCACGATAATCAGGTCGGCCGCCGAGGCATCCACCGCCCGCGCGCCCTGAGATAACAGCGTGGCTGCAAAGTCATCGCTCTCCACGCGATTGACCTTGCAGCCCAGATTGACAACGTGAAAATTCATCATTAATTAAAGGCGTCGCGAAGCTTCTGGAGGGGCGAACGCGGCGCAGCCACTTCCTCGCCGAACTCCTGAGCAACCTTCTCAAGCAGCTCGCGCTGCTTCTTGGTGACGCGCTTGGGAATAAGCACGTTGATGTGCACGTACATGTCGCCGCGCGAATCGGCGTTCAGACGCGGCATGCCCATGCCCTTCACGCGCACCACTTGCTCGTTCTGGCAGCCCTCGGGAATGCGCACCTGCACCTTTTCGTCCTCGAAAATGCCATCGATCTCGATCTCGGCGCCCAGGGTTGCCTGGATGAAGCTGATGTTGGCACGCGCATGCAGGTTGTCGCCCTCGCGCTCGAAGAACTCGTGCGGCTGGATGCGGCACGTGACGATGAGGTCGCCCGCCTTCGCGCCGTGCATGCCCGCCTCGCCGAAGCCGCTCACGCGCAGCTGCTGGCCCTCGCGGATGCCGGCCGGCACCTCCACGGTGACGTGCTGACGGTCGGGAATGCGGCCCTGGCCCTCGCACTCCTCGCAGGGGTGGTCGATGACCTTGCCGGTGCCACCGCAGTTGCGGCACGTGCTGGCCGTTTGCATATCGCCCAGGAACGTATGTTGCACCGTGAACACGCGACCGCGGCCGCCGCACTCGGGGCAGTCGACTTCATGACCGCCCTCGGCCATGCCGGTGCCGCCGCAGGTCTCGCACGGAGCCAGACGATCGTATACGATCTCTTTCTTCGCGCCAGCGGCCACTTCTTCAAGCGTCAGGCGCAGGCCCACGCCCATGTCGCGGCCTTCCTTGCGTACCGTGGCGCGACCGCCTGCCGCGCCGCCGAAGAAGCTGGAGAAAAGGTCCCCCATGCCAAAGCCGCCGCCGAACAAATCCTCGAAGTCGACGTAGGGAGCTCCGCCACCCGCCGCACCGGCAGCACCAGGGATGGTGCCGAAGCGGTCGTACTGAGCGCGCTTGGACGGATCGGAGAGCACGTCATATGCCTCGTTGAGCTCCTTGAAGCGTTCCTCGGCGTCTGGCGCCTTGTTCACGTCGGGATGAAGCTCGCGCGCCTTACGGCGAAACGCCTTCTTGATCTCGTCGTCGGTAGCGGTCTTGGCGACGCCGAGCACCGCATACAGGTCTTTGGCCATCTTAAGGGACCTTTCTATCTTCTACAGGTCGCGCAGCGCGCTTCGGGCGGCGCGGACGGCGCGAATGACTTTCGAATAATCCATGCGCGTGGGGCCGATGACGGCCACGATGCCAGGAGCATCGGGGGAACCGTACTGAGCGGCGACCACGGAAACACCCGATAGCTGGCTTGCCCCGTTCTCGCTGCCGATGCGCACGCCAAGCGGCTCAGCCCCTTCGGCGACGTCATCGAACAGGTGCATGAGCACCGTGTCGTCCTCGAGCACCTGCAAAACCGGAAGCGCAGCCTCGGTCTGCTTGAACTCGGGCTTGCGCAGAAGCGACGAAAGCCCCAGCCTGTGGGCGCGAAGGGCGTCCGCCTCTTCCAGGCACGCGATGAGTTCCTCGATGACCACACGCGCAAGGGGGCTCGACAGCGACTCGTACGCACGGCGCGCCGCCTCCTCCTTGCGAATCTCGTTCACCGAGTGACCGGCAAGAAGCGTGTTGAGGGTGTTCTGGACGCAAGCCAAATCATCGGCGCTTACAGGCTCGGCGAACTCGACGGAGCGATTGAGCACCTGGCCGTCCTCTGTCACCACCACCATGAGCATGCGATAATCGGAAAACGACACAAGGGACACCTGCTTGACCGACGATCCCAGAAGCGAAGGAGCCGCCACGATCGACAGGCAGTCGGTAAGACGCGCGAGCGCCGCAGACGTCTGCTCCATCAGCTCATCCACGCGCGTGGCGGCGTCACGCACGGCGTCGAACGTGGAATCGCCCGCCTCGTCGCCGTATTCCTGCGACAGCAGGTCGTCAACGAACGCACGATAGCCGGCGTCGGTGGGAATGCGGCCCGCAGAGGTGTGCGGCGAAGTCAGATAGCCCTCGTCTTCAAGCACAGAAAGCTCGTTGCGCACCGTCGCGGGAGAAACGCCCAGGCGGTAGCGGTCGACCAGCGTGCGCGAGCCCACGGGCTGCGCGTTGGCGACGTACTCTTCGATGAGAGCCTGGAGCACCTTCTGTCGACGATCCGAAAGCACGAAACCTTTTGCCTCTTCTCACACGAGCGACCTCGCAAGACGCGGGGTCGCGATTTATAAACGTAGTGATTCTAGCAGCCTTGCAGCCGGAGTGCTAACGATATCGCGAATTGTCACGCTACCGTCACGCAAATCAACGGGCGGCGGAAATCTCCTCGGCCTCGAAGCGTCGCGCATCCTCCAAAAGACGGTCGAGCACGGCATTGAAATCATCCAACGTGACGCATTGGTTCAAGTCGCCGCGGGCGCGCGCCGCGCCGGGAATGCCGTGGAGATACCACATGACATGCTTGCGCATGTACACGATATGGTTGCCCATGCGCTCCGAAAGCATCGCGGCATGGCGGCGTGCCATGCTCACGCGCGCCTCGACCGAAGGCGCCTCAGGCTCGGCATCTCCCACCAACGCAGCCTTGACCTGCTCGAATATCCAAGGATTCCCCTGGGCGGCACGACCGACCATGACCGCGTCGCACGTCGTGCGCTCGACGAGCGCGACCGCATCGGCACCGCACGTGACGTCGCCGTTGCCGATGACGGGAACATCCACCGCCTGCTTCACGCGCGCGATCACGTCCCAGTCGGCGCTGCCGGAATAGAACTGCGCGGCAGTGCGTCC
>NZ_CALUMA010000017.1 GCF_944321625.1 uncultured Slackia sp. | reverse complement strand
GCGCTCGGCATCGCGGGCCTTGGCAATCGCATCCGCCAGTTCGGCACAGGGCGTCTCCATCGACGCCGCCTGGTCGTGAAGCACGTCGAGCTCGCGCAGACGCGAAGTCCAGCGAACCACCGTCCGCAGATTGCGCTGCATCGCCTTGGCCTGACTCCGCTTCATAAACGGCTCGGCGAATGCCACCAGGCTGCGCATCGTGCGAATGGACACGCGGAATTTATGCATGGTTTCGGGGTCTTGCGGATTCTCGAAGAACGCCAGCAGGCGCGCGTTCACCGTATCGTAGGCCCGTGCGAGGACGCCTTCCATGGCGGCAAGCGTGGCCCATCTGCTGGCCTTGGGGCCTTGGACGAACCACAGAAGCCGCGCACTCGGCCTAGTCGACCTCGCCGCCCCACGCTCAACGCGCAGCGCCACCGTCGCGCCCGTGAAAATAGGCAGCCTCACACCCGACAGGCGCGCCGCCACATCGTCAATGAAGGGATTGTGCCCCACGGCAATCACGCAGGATGCTTCGCTTGCCTCGAATTCGCCCAAGAACGCCTCGGCATCCTGATTCAGCAAGCACTCGTGCGCCTCGGGCTCGGGCGCGTCCAGGATACGTGCGACGATCTGCGCGGTCTGCATCGTGCGCAGCGCGGGGCTCGACCACACCTCGATTCCCCCGGATGCCACCCCCTCGTCAATCAGTGACAACGCGGAAGGCAGGCGCGCTTCCATGGAGAGCTCGCCGCCGCCCGAAAGGGGCCGCAATGCATCGTCTTCCTTCCACGTCTCGCGCGGTAGGGCTTTTCCGTGTCGAATGAGGATCAGCGTCTTGGCCATGGCGCACCTCCTGGTTCCTTTTCGCGGCAGCATGCCGCTTGATTGGCGAGGCAACCGGGCGCTGCAGGCACAAAGGGCCGCTGATCGCGCCGGGATGCGCTCGCCTGTTTCCTCTGGAACGATTGTACCCCGTAACAGGCCCGATGAGGCCGGGCCGTTACCCTATTGATGCGCGCTGCCGCCCGGTGGCAAATTGAAGCGCGAACCCTCCCCTTCGTTCCACGCGAGCGCCATGCCGATGCACGCAACAGCTGAACTACCCGTCGCTTCTCCGGCCTCGAATCGAAGCCACGCTCAGCCTCTCATCCGAGAGCGCCAATCCGGCAATGGTGAGCACGATGCCCGCAGCCATGGCAAGCGTAATGGGCTCGCCCAGAATCGCGGCAGAAGCCGCAGCCGTGATGACGGGAACCAGGTAGATGTAGATGCTCGTTTTGGCCGCGCCCAGACGTGACACCGCGATGCCCCAGGTGGCAAAGCATCCCGCAGAGGCGGCAAGGCCCAAAAACAACAGGTTGGCGGCATCGAGCGGATCGGCCAGCCGGCTCACGTCGGGCTGCGCACCCATTAGCGGCAGAAGCGGGATCATGAACAAGATGCCCCATACGAATGTGCGCTTCGTGGAAGCGATGGTCTCATAACCCAAATCGGAGATGCGCTTTACCAGCGTCGAATACAGCGACCACATGAGAGCCGCGCCCAGCGCGAGCACGACGCCCGGGATGCTGAACGTCGCACTTCCGCCGCCCAGACACACCAGCGCAACACCGGCAAGCGCTACGATCAAGCCCGCCACGAACCTGGCGCTTATCCTCTCGCGGCCCAGCGCGAACGCAATCGCCGTGGTGGAAAGTGGCGACACTGCCACGAGCACGCCCACCACCGATGCATTGGCGAAGGTAAGCGCGACGTTTTCCATCAGGTAATACAGCGTCACGCCGGTGATGCCCGCTGCGATGAACAGCCACTCATGCGAGCGTTTCTGCAGACGCAGGATGTGCGGGCGCAGGATGCACAGGGCGACAAGGCCGATGGTAAAGCGCCCGAACAACACTTCGATAGGCGCGAAATCCTCCAGCAGAACCTTGGTGGATACGAACGTAAAACCCCACACGAACACCGTGAACAGCGCAAACGCATGCGCCCCGCCCAATGCGCCGCGCGCAGATGATGCGCCCGATTCCGCCATGTCCGTCTTGCTCGCCGACCTCAAAGCCCGTTGCCTTTCTTCTGCTTGTTGAGTTTTCCGCGCCCGAATTATTTCGTAGAACGCATGATACCCGTCGCGCCGCCCTTGCGCTATCATGCGCGCATGGACGATTTCGAAAGAAAATGGGAACTCATTCGCGAGCAGCTACGCATCCAGGCGACGGGCGAAACCCCGCCGCGCATTTCCAGCGGCCGCACGCTCTTCGGCATCAGAAGCGAGGTCGAAGAGAAGATGGACGCCATCGCCCGCGAAATGGAAGAAAAGCAGCGCGCCAAACGCCTTACGCGCAAAGATAACGAGCAGAGCGAGTGAGCCCGACGAGGAATCCCGTCATTTTGACGCCAATCAGACGCCAAAACTTGGTTTTTAGCGTCAAAATGACGGGATTCCTCTGCCGCCTACCATGTCATATAATCCGTGGCCGAAGTACTCATATCTGGCATTGCCATGGAGGAAGAGCCATGAAGAACATCCTGATGATAGCCACGGGCGGCACCATCGCTTCGGCGGAGGAAGGCAACGGCCTGGCACCCGCCCTCACTGGCGAGCAGCTGGCGGGCTATGTGCCCGAGATCGCAAAGGTGTGCAATCTGGACATCATCCAGCTCATGAACATCGACAGCACCAACATGCGTCCGCGCGACTGGCTGCGCATGGCCGCCTGCGTTGAGGAGCATTACGACGCCTACGACGGGTTCGTCATCCTCCACGGCACCGACACCATGGCCTACACCGCGGCGGCGCTCTCGTACCTGGTGCAGGATAGCCCCAAGCCCATCGTACTCACCGGATCGCAGCGCCCGATGGCCAACCCCTTCACCGATGCCAAGCTCAACCTGTTCCAGAGCGTGCTCTATGCCGCAAGCGATACCGCCCACGACGTGGCGGTGGTGTTCGGCGGCGAAGTCATCGCCGGCACGCGCGCCCGCAAGCAGCGCACCATGAGCGCGAACGCGTTCATCAGCGTGAACTTCCCCACCTTGGCGATGGTGCGCGGCGAGCGCATCGTACGCGCAGGAACAGCGCCTGCCGCACCAGCCGGCCCCGTGTTCTACCATGCGCTCAATGAGCGCGTCATCGTGCTCAAGCTCACGCCCGAAATGCACCCGTCCATCTTCGAACTTCTGGCGCGCGATTATGACGCCGTCATCCTGGAGACGTTCGGCATCGGAGGCATCCCCGAATACGAGGACGCCTCCTACGAGCGCGCGATTTTCGATTGGGTGGATTCAGGCCGCACGGTAGTGCTGACCACACAAGTGCCAGAAGAAGGACTTGATCTGGGAGTATACGAAGTCGGCCGCGCCTACGCCGACCACCCCGGCATCCTCAAGGGCGACGACATGACCACCGAGGCGCTGGTGGCAAAAACCATGTGGGCGCTCGGCCAGACGCGCGATGCGAGCGAGCTGCGCGAGCTGTTCTACCGCCCCATCAACCACGACCGCCTGCCTATGTAGCAAGGGATCCCCCTCAGACCGAGGCGCGTCACGCTATCTCTGCGCCAGCTCGGTCCACATGCTCATGGTCTGGAAGCGGTTCGTCATAAACTCGTCGCCGAAATACTGGGCGAAGAACTGCCCCGCCCCCGTGGTGATGGGCAGCCCCGCCTGACGATCGAACCAGAACGAGAAGCTCGCGAGCGTAACCACCACATCGAGCGCCAGAAACGCCACAAGAAACGCCGTGAGCCACACGCGGGCGTTGGGCGGAATGGCGGCAATTAAGCGCATCGCAAGCGGAAGCCCTACCTTGATCCATGCCATGCCGGCGATGCCCCACACGATGGCGATGCCGAGGCACGTGTACCCGCCGATATTGAACGGCTGGTCGATATAGCTCCACGCCACGATGCCGAAGGCGTTCTTCCAAAACCAGCCGGCTACCAGCTCGAACGCGCCGCCCACGAGCGCCGCCACCACAAACGACTCCCATGCCGGGCGCGCACGCAGCTTGTGCAGCGCCATGGTCATCAGCACGGCGCCCACGCCATAAATGGGCGAAAACGGCCCCCATACCAGTCCGGCGCGATTCTTCCACACCCCGTCGATGGGATAGCTGACCAGGGTTTCAACCACCAGCCCAATCACGCTGCAAACGACGAAGATCCAGAACAGGTTGAACAGCGTGACCGGATTCTCGCACGACTCCGCGCGCGAAGAATCGAGGGCGTCCTGCGCCGGCCCTGCCGCATGACGAGGGGAAGATGATATGTCAGAAATCGTCCGCATTCGTACATTATCCCACCGACGAATACGGCACCCGCGCCCCCGCGACAATCAGATTCCAATACGTTACCTTTGCTTGCGCCGCCCCTGACGCTGCGGCCCCTTGTGCGAGGCGGCTTTCCCCTTGCCGCCGCTTCTGCCCTTGCGCGATATCGCATCTCCGCGAACCGTATTCTGACTCGCCTTCGGCCCCTTCCCCTTGGAGGTGCCCCTACCGGACGAAGCGGATGAACCCTTGCCTTTACGCGGCCTAATCAGGCACTCGGGTCCAAAGCCCACCAGGTCCATGCGCCCCGCGCGGCGCAGCGCCTCAAGCACGAGGTCGTAGTTCTTGGGATTGCGATACTGGATGAGCGCACGCTGCATCGCCTTTTCATGCGAGCTCTTGGGCGTATATACCGGCTTCATGGTGCGCGGATCGACGCCCGTGTAATACATCGCCGTGCTCATGGTGGACGGCGTGGGGTAGAAATCCTGCACCTGCTCGGGCATGTACCCCAGATCGCGGCAGAACTCCGCGAGCGCCACGGCCTCTTTGAGCGTGGAGCCCGGATGCGAACTCATCAGGTACGGCACCACGTACTGCTTCTTGCCCGCCGCCTTCGTCGCGCGCTCGAACATCGTGCAGAACCTCTCGTACACCGCGTTCTCGGGCTTCCCCATCACGCGCAGCACCGCATCCGACACGTGTTCGGGCGCCACGCGCAGCTGCCCGCTCACGTGATGCTCGGCAAGCTCGCGCACGAATTCTTCGCCATGCTCGCAATCGGCAAGCACGTAGTCGAATCGGATGCCGCTGCGCACGAACACCTTCTTCACGCCCGGCAGTGTACGAAGCGAGCGAAGCACGTCCAGATAGTCGGAATGGTCGGCCTCAAGCTGGCGACACGGCTGCGGAAACAGGCAGCTTTTGTGCTTGCAAGCACCGTGCTTGAGCTGCTTGGCGCACGCCGGCGCACGGAAGTTGGCCGTCGGACCTCCCACGTCGTTGATATAGCCCTTGAAATCGGGCTGGGCACACATCTCGCGTGCCTCTTCCACCAGCGATTCCTTGCTGCGCGACGTGACGATGCGCCCCTGATGGAACGTGAGCGCGCAGAACGAGCACTCGCCGAAACACCCGCGGTTCGACGAGAGGCTGAACTTGACCTCCTTGATGGCGGGCACGCCGCCGTCCTTCTCGTAGACGGGGTGATAGGTGCGCGCATACGGCAGCCGATACACCGCGTCAAGCTCCTCGCGCGAAAGCGGCTTGGCGGGCGGGTTCTGCACCACGAACACGCCATGGGGATACTCCTCCACCAGGCGCTTACCCGTGAACGGATCCGAATTCTCGTATTGCACGTTGAAGCTTCTCGCGTACGCGAGCTTATCCGCCTGCAACTCCTCGAACGGCGGCAGAATCACGGCATCCTCAACGCCCTCGAGCGAGCGCGTGCGGTATACCGTGCCCTCAACGTAGGTGATGTCGCTCACCGCGATTCCGGCCGCCAGCGCGTCGGCGATTTGCACGATGGAGCGCTCCCCCATGCCGTAGCTCACGATGTCGGCGCCGGAGTCCATGAGGATAGAGCGTTTGAGCTTGTCAGACCAGTAGTCGTAGTGAGCGAGGCGGCGCAGGCTGGCTTCGATGCCGCCCAGAATGATGGGCGTGTGCTTATAGGTGCGTCTGATGAGATTGCCATACACCGCGGCAGCATGGTTGGGCCGTGCGCCCGCACGTCCGCCGGGAGAATACGCGTCGGTCGAGCGGGGCAGCTTGTTCACGGTGTAGTGGTTCACCATGGAGTCCATGTTGCCGGCCGACACGAGGAACCCCAGGCGCGGCTCGCCGAACACGCACACGCTCGCTGGGTCGCGCCAGTCGGGCTGCGCGATAACACCCACGCGATAGCCTGCCGCCTCCAGCACGCGCGTGATGATGGCCATGCCGAACGACGGATGGTCCACGTACGCATCGCCCGACACGTAGACGAAATCCACGGCATCCCAGCCGCGCTCACGCGCCTCATCAGCGGATAGGGGAAGAAACGTCCCGTTCATGCGCAATACTCCAATCCTGCAAACGCGCCGCAGTCGCAAGGCCGGCCGCGAGGGATGCGTTTTGGCACCCTCCGCATGGCGCGCCCGCGAACATCTTCGCCATTCGCAAAAAGGCCACCGCACGCAAGGCGCACGATGGCCGAATGAACATGATGGCAAGCCGGAAGGATGCACCCTTCCGCCGCCCCTTTCAGCAGCAATGCCCGATTACGCAGCCTGGCCATCCTGGGACTGGCCGCCGTCGGACGACTGCGCGTCGCCCTGAGCCTGATCGCCATTCTGAGCCTGACCATCCGCCTGGGCATCACCCTGCTGACCGCCCGTCGCGTTTTGGATGCTCTGGGCCGCCTGGCCGCCCTGCGCATTCTGGTCGGACTGGCCGCCGCCCGCGATCTGGGCAACCATGGAATCGGCCTTAGAGAGGTGGTCGATACCGCTCTGGTAGGTTTCTTGAACCTCCTCAAGGGCCGCCTTGTCGAACGTCGCGGCATCCGCATCGGCCGTCGCATCGCCCTGCTCCGCGGCATCCGCGCCGCTCGCGCTGTTGGCGACCGAGGAATACAGCTCGATGTACTGGTCGAGCGCCTTGCTCAAATCGACCACGCCAGCCTTGTACTCCTCATGAACCTCCTTGAGGGCATCAGGAGCCGTGAGGTCGGAAATCTTGCCCAACGTCTCCGAGGCGTCGCCGGCCGCGATGCGCATGGCGGCAAGATCGCCCTGGCTGGCAGCCTGGCTGAACGTAGCCAGATCCTCGGAGGCCTCGTTGCTGATGCGGTTCACGCTGGACATGTACTCGCGGTTCAGCTGGGCGGCGTCAACCTGCTGCTGAGCAGTGCCGCACGAAGCGAGCAAAGATGCCGCAAAGCAAGCCGCGCATGCCAGCACGGCGATTTTAGACACGATCTTGAAGGTTCGCATGCAATGCCTTTCCTTTGCGCGCCGCGCAAGCGATGCGAAACGCGCGTATAGCGTGCAGGAGGCAAACGCCACCCGCCGACGAACAATAAACCGACTTCGCACTATAGCAAACAAAGGACGGCACCTGGGGCGCCGTCCCGCATTTCCATATTGAAGTTGCCGATACGTTACGCGTCGTATCGAACGCCAATCCAAGGCTGCAGGCGTGCGCCCGAAGCACCCGGTTCGCCCTTGGAGCGATTCGCTAGCGGTCCCTCAGCCTTCCAATGATCTCGGCCACCTTCTTGGCGTCGTCCTCGGTGTAGCACATCACGAAAATGGTGTCGTCCCCGGCGAGCGTGCCCGCGATGCCCTTGAGGCGCGCCGCGTCGAGTGCCACGGCAACGCCGCTGGCGATGCCGGAGGGCGTGCGCACCACGAGGAAGTTGTTCACCACGTCGACCCCCTCGACGAGCTCGCCCACCATACGCTGGAGGCGCAGGTCCTCAGGAAGCACGTAGTACCCGTCGCGAGACTTGGCCAGCCCCATGCCGGCGATGTCGCGCGAGACCGTCGCCTGCGTGCAGTCGTACCCCTCCTCACGCAGCTGGTCCACCAAGTCACGCTGCGTCTTGATTCCGCCGCGTCGGATGATGTCGCGAATCACATCATGGCGCACAGCACGCTTCGTCATGCTTTCCTCCTCTATCAAGCCCTCAGCCGTCGCGCGGCTCAAGCACTGTTTCAGTTTCTTGCTGTTTCCGGCAAACCCCGCCCTGCGCGGCGCGCCCATCGCGTCCGCCAAAGAGGAATTCGCCCTGTTCACAAAGAAATGTCTAACGTTTGAAAGGATACACTTTGATGCATGAATCATCAATTGTATCCGCGAAATAATGCAGAATAGCCTGATTTGCCATCGGGGTATTCATTTTGCCGAACGCGTACAAGACGCGGTTGAGGCAAAGGGTCCGTCACTTCGGCGCAGGAGCTCCGCCCCCGTCGGGGCAACGAACCGCCCACGCGTGCAGCAGCGTTTTTCAACGAGAAAGCGACGGCTTGGTGAATGCGCATTGTCTCGCCTCGACGACGCGAGGCAATGCGCTACCATGTCGCACAAAACGAATCGCGAGAGAGGCGACCCATGGATACGTTCTCTGACCAACCCGCCCGCGCGCGGAACAAAGCAATCATCCGATCGATTCTCGAAAACGGGTGCTCCGGCACCTCCAAACGTCTGGGCATCGAACTCGAGCACATCCTGGTGGATAACACCGGCGATCCCCTGTCATACAGCCAACCCGACGGCGTGCGCGACGTGCTCGAAGCGCTTGCGGCGCGCTATCCGCAGACCACCGTGCACGACGGCGACCTTTTGGGCGTGGCACGCCCCGGTATGAGCGTGACCATCGAGCCCGCAGCCCAGCTGGAGCTTTCCGCAGGACCGTTCGGCTCCATCGACGAAGCGAACCGCGTGTTCAACGAGTTCGAATCAGACGTGCATGCGGCGCTCGCACCCGTCGACGGCCGCGCCCTCACCATCGGATACGACCCGGTGAACCGCGCCGCCGACAAGGAGCTCATCCCCAAGGCGCGCTACGACTACATGAATACGTATCTCTCCTCCATTTCGCCCTGGGGCCCGCGCATGATGCGCGGCAGCGCCTCCACGCAGATTTCCATCGACTACCAGAGCGAAGAGGATTGCGTGCGCAAAGCGCGCGTGGCATGTGTGCTTGCTCCCCTGTTCGCACTTATGTGCGACAACGCCCCCTACTTTGAAGGCGCTCGCCGCCCGCATCCGATGATGCGCACTGAAATCTGGCGCTACTGCGACCCCGACCGCTGCAACACCGTGCCCGGCATGCTCGACGAAGGATTCGGATTCGACGCGTACGCCGACTACATCCTGGACGTGCCCGCCATCGTGGTGCTCGACGAGCAGGGCGAGGCGCGCTACGACACCCGCACCTTCGGCGAAATCTACGCGCACACGCCCATGACCCGCGCCGAGGCCGAACACGCGCTTTCCATGGTGTTCCCCGACGTGCGCCTTAAGACCTACGTGGAAATCCGCCCCGCCGACGCCATGCCCATTCCCTATGTCATGGCATATGCGGCGCTCATCAAAGGCCTGTTCTACTGCGAGGATTCTCTCGACGCGCTCGCGGCGTCGTGCGCGGGCATTCGCGAAGGCGACGTGGAGGACGCGAAGACCGCCCTTATGAAGCGGGGCTATCGCGCGTTCGTGTACGACCGCGATGCGGGCGAGATGTGCGAGGAGCTTGTGGAGCTGGCTCGCCGCGGGCTTCTCCAGATTGCCCCGCACGAAAAGGACTACCTCAAGCCCCTAGCCGAACTCGTGCGCAACCGCACGACACTTGCCGACCTGGCGCTGAGGTAGTGCTTCGGTAAAACTTCACCCCCGCACGAAAAAGGGGCGTCGCGAGCCAATCGCGACGCCCCTTTAACATTCCCGCCTCTGAGATCGCAAAATCTTTGAGACACCGGGCAAAACAGCGAGCGGCGGCCCGGTGTCCCAGGTAGCTCCGCCGCATGGCCAGTAAACAGGCCGGTGGCCTGTTTAGTCCCATTCTTGTGCGACCGAGAGGGAGCGCGCCGCGGTGCGGCGCAGCACGCGCCGAGGCATGCACAAGGGGCTAGATGGGGCGCCCGGCCGCCGCGCAGCGTCGCAGCGCCCCATCGAGCAGTTCCGGCGTTCGGCAGAACGCCGGAACAATCTACGCGGTGATGATGGTGCCCGTCTCGCCGCGCAGGCCGGCGGCGGCGCACTCGAGCGAGGTGATCAGCGCCTTGCCGTCGGGGCGGGCGGCCACGTACTCCAGGCACGCCTCCACCTTGGGGAGCATGGAGCCGGGGGCGAACTGGCCCTCGGCGATGTAGGCGCGGGCCTGCTCGGCGTCCATGACGTCGATGTCCTTCTGGTCCGGCTTGCCGAAGTTCACGGCCACCTTCTCCACCGCGGTCAGTATCACCAGCATGTCGGCGTCGAAGGTCGCGGCCATCATGGCGGCGGAGCGGTCCTTGTCGATGACGGCGGGCACGCCGGCGTAGGCGTCGTTGGCCTCGAAGACCGGCACGCCGCCGCCGCCCGTGCACACCACCACGTAGCCCGCGTCGAACAGGTCGCGAATCGCGTCGGACTCCACGATGCGGCGGGGCTTCGGGGAGGCCACGACCTGCCTCCAGCCGCGGCCGGCGTCCTCCTTGTAGGTCCAGCCGGTCTCGGCCGCCTTGGCCTTCGCCTCCTCCTCGGTGAGGAACGCGCCCACGGGCTTGGTGGGGTTCTCGAAGGCGGGGTCGTCGGGGTAGACCACGGTCTGGGTCACCACGTTGGCCGTGGAGCGCATGATGTCGCGGCGACGCATCTCGTTGAGGATGGCCTGGGAGAGCTGGTAGCCGATGTAGCCCTGGCTCATGGCGCCCGCCTCGGGGAAGGGCATCTCGAGGGCGTTGCCGTCGTTGGCGCTCGCGTAGGCGAAGGCGTTGTTGATCATGCCGACCTGGGGGCCGTTGCCGTGGGTCACGATGACGTTGATGCCCTCGGCCACCATGTCGACGATGTGGCGGGCGGTGTTCTTCACCAGCTCCAGCTGCTCCTGCGGCGTGTTGCCCAGCGCGTTGCCGCCGAGCGCGATGACCACGGACTTGCCGGATCCTTTCTGATAAGGCATGTTAGCTCCTTTTCCTATGCCTCACGGCAATCCTTGACTTCAACTTCCTGATTGACCAGCTTGAACAGCTTGTCCTTCTGGCCAGTCAGGAAATACACGATGTTGCGGGTAGAAAACACCTCAAGATCACGCAGCGAAGAAGATGAATAGAACGCGGAATGAGGCGTAATGATCACGTTGTCGCGGCCGACAAGCGGATGGTTCGCCAGGTCGGGAGTTTCGTCATAGAGCACGTCGGCTCCGAACGAGCGAATCTGACCCGAATCCAGCGCTTCGATCAGGGCGGGCTCGTCCACGCACAGGCCGCGACCCAGATTGATAACGATGGGCTTCTTCTTCATCTTGGCGAACTTCTCAGCATCGAAGTAGTGGTAGTTCGTCTCATTGAGGTTCATATGATTGACGATGATATCGGCCTCGGCCAGCAGAGTGTCCACGTCCGCCTCTTCAACGCCGTTTTCGGCGAACAGGTTCTTGTCAATGAAGGGATCGTTGGCGATGATGCGGCCCACGATGCCCTTTGCCTTGCGCGCGGTGCACTTGCCGATCTTGCCAAAACCGATGATGCCCAGCGTCTGATCCTCGATGCGCGGAAGCTCGGGGGCAGCGGCGTAATCCCACTTGTGCTCGACTTCGATTTGCCGCTGATAGAACTTAAAGCTCTTGTTCAGCGCAAACATATAGGCAATGGCGGCCTCCGACACGTCCCACGTGCAGTACTCGCCCACCGGGCACACGCCGATGTTGCGCTTAGTGGCCTCTTCCATGTCAACGTTGTCATATCCGGTTGCGTTGATGGCGATGACCTTCAGCTTGGGAGCATGCTCCATGGCCTCTTTGTCAATCTTGGTGAAGGCAGTAAGCAGGGCGTCGGCATCCTTCAGATGCTCATAGAACTCCTCACGATTCTCGTCGGTGTAGGCGTACACCTCGATCTCGATGTCCTCGCCCAAGCCTTCTTTGAGCGTTTGGGTCTCAAGTTCGTGATCGGGCATCATGGAATCGATGTAGTCGCTAATGAGGATTTTCATAGGGATTCCCTCCTAACAAGAACGGGGAATGGATAACCCGCCACGTTGGGCGGTGCGCGGCTTTTGAGAGGCAGATTGTTTCAAAAGACGCGTAGCGCCCAACGCTTCAAACACAGAGACGCACGAACAGCCGCACAACAGCGAACGAAAGCTCGCACTTCAGATGCGACCTCGCGCCCGCACCAAAAACAGCGAGCGGCGGCCCGGTGCTCCAGATAGCCCCGCCGCATGGCCAAGTGTGCTTCGCACACGCAGAGCCATACACAAGGGGCTAGATGGTGCGCCCGGCCGCCGCGCAACGGCGCGAGCGCCTTCGCAACGTCTCCTAGGGAAGAAGCGCCGGCCGGGCAGGCCGGCGCAACGAAACTAGTAGCGCTCGATCGGCTGGGTGAGGCAGTGGGGGCCGCCACCCGCATGCAGAATCTGATCCAGAGGCACGTCGATGACTTCGATACCCAGAGCACGCATCTTGTCGTTGATGTGCTTGTTCTTCTCGATGGCAACGACCTTGTTGTTGCCGATGCACTGCACGTTGCAGCCGTGCTTGTACATGTCCTCGCTGGCCACGGGGATCAGCTCGAACTTGCGGCGCTTCAGCATCTGCAGGAAGTTGTAGGGCAGCTGGTCGATGCAGGCCAGGGCAACCTGAGGAGCAACGATGTTGAAGATCATGTCCAGATGCAGGTTGTCGGGCGGGCAGGGAGCGCCAACCACGGTGTAGCCGTACTTCTCAAGCTGATGACGGAGGCTGGCAACGCCCTGCTCGTCGGTGCGGTCGACCATACCCCAAACCAGGGTGTGCTCGTCGATCATCCAGAAGTCGCCGCCCTCCATGCAGCCGGCGTTGACGCGAGCGACGATGGGCACGCCCATCTCCTTCAGCTTGGCCTCGTAGGTAGCGGCCTCAACCTGGCGGACGGGATGACGGAAGTGGCCGATCACGGCGCCTTCCTTAATCATGCAGCCGTAGTCGCGCGCGAAGGTCATGACCTGGTACTCGGGGTTGGCCTCAACCTCGACGACTTCGATGCCGTTGTCCTTGTAGGCGTCAACGAGCATCTGCCATTCCTTGACCATGACGTCGTTCTTCTCGGTGTCGCCCTTCTTCATCCACTCTGCGGTGATGACGTTGATGCCGTTGAACGTGTAGTACGCCGGCGAGCACATCATGACCTTGTGCAGGGGGCTGGTAGCGTCGACTACGTATACCTTCTCTTCTTCAGCCATGTTTGAGTCCTTTCACTCGAGTTTGGCCAGGGTATGGAGTGTGCGGTGCTCCGCACGGGTTCCTAAAAGATGCTAACAACAAAACCTTGCAGGTAGCAATTGGTCCACCTCGCAGGTCGCCGAAGTGTCAGCGAGGGCGAATCTGGCGAGTCGGATAGCCCCGACAGGCGCAGGGAGCGTGCTTTGCACGTGACCGGAGCTCGGAGGGAGCTAGCCGGCCGCCAGATTCGACCGCAGCGGCGGCTCGTTCGCCGTTCGGAAGAACGGCGAAACCGCTAGATCAGTACGAGCACTGACAGGAAGACGCAGCAAACCAAGAACAGGATGCCTACCATCGGGGCGACTTGCTTGACCCAATCGCCATAGCTCATGTGAGCGGCGGAGGTGCAGGTCATAACCACGATAGAGCACGGGGTGATCATCTTGGCGAGGCCGAGCGCCATCAGGTAGATGATGACCATGATGTACACGTCCACGTTGGCGAAGGTGGCCAGCGTGCCCATGATGCCCATGGTGGCGGCGGCGAGGCCGGTGGAGCTGGGAATCAGGCAGGCGATCAGGAAGTAGCACACCAGAGCCACCACGACGAACGCCACGGGAGGCAGCGACGCCAGGGCGCCCTCGCAGGCATGCAGGATGGACGGGGTGATCTGGCCGTTGTCCATAACGACCTGGATGCCTCGAGCCAGCGGCACGACGAACGCGGTGGAGACCAGGCCGGCAGCACCCTTGAGGATGGTGTCGATGATCTCGTCGGCGTTGTAGCGCATGACTACGCCGATGAGGATGACCATGATCAAGGTGATCATAGACAGCTCGGGGAAGTACCAGTTGCCGAACGCGGTCATGTCGGTACCGAGGATGTTGCGGATGATGGGCGTGGCGGCAACCCAGGCTACGAAGTCATCGAAGAACGTCCAGTCGGGGTTGAGCGACGTCCACGGGGTCAGGCCGATGATCATGAACACGAAGGTGAGGATGAACAGGGCCAAAGCACCCTTCTGGCGACCGGTCAGGGACAGGTCCTCGTCGTCGGCGGCGGGGAACTCTTTGAGGTCCTGCTCGCGACGGAAGAACTGGAGGGACTTCTCGGGATGCTTCTTCACCCTGTTGGCATAGCGGCAAATGAGCAGAATCGCCAGGGCGTCGAAGAGCACGAACATGACGAGACGCTCGAGCATACCCTCACCGGGAGAGATGCCGGCGATGCCGGAGGCGATGCCCGTTGCGAACGGGTTGACAACCGAGGAGATGCAGCCCACCTGAGTGCCCAGAACAACGATCAGGATGGCGGTCACGGTGTCAAGGCCGAGCGCCAGGATGACCGGAACGAACATCAGGAAGTACACGATGCCTTCCTCATAAGCGCCTTCCAAGGTGCCGAAGAACGACATGATGATCACGAGGATGGCGATCAGAACGTCCATGTTGTTCTTGTTCGCGTTGGTGATGCGCTTGATGGCGATCTTGAGGGCGTTCGTCTTGTCCATCATCTCAAGCAAGCTGCCGAACAGCAGGATGGTGAGGGAGATGGCGATTGCGCCGTCAACGGTGTCGGATCCAAGCATGCCCGTGACAGGCGCCATGAAGATATCCCACAGACCCTGCGGGTTGGATTCGACTACATGGTAGGTGCCGGCAATGGCGTCGCCCTCTTCGGTGAGGTCATACGCGCCGCCCGGAACGAACCAGGTAAGGAGTGCGATGATGCCGATGATCACGAACAGGATCACGTAGGTGTTCGGCATCTGGAACTTTTTCTTTTCTTTCTTCTTTTCAGTCTTCGCTTCCACTTGCTCTGCCATGGAAGCCCCCTTCTCTGCGTGGGCCCTAAGCCCGATTTATAGGATGGAGGCGCACACCAGGACTGGGCGCGCAAGGACGCGGCATTCCCAAGATTCGAAGGGTGCAAGAGCCTTGGGACCCCTTATGCCATCAGTTTCGGCGCCCTCGCGCGCCCTTTCTCAGAAGTGCGCGAGTCGCGTGGAGAGGGCCCGCTCGGCGGGGCCGAGGCGCGATCCAGCAGCACGCCCGGCCCGCTTCGCGGCATCCCTTTCGCTACACGCGGGGGATGTAGAGGTTGCCCAGGGTGGCGGCCATGATGGCCTTGATGGTGTGCATGCGGTTCTCCGCCTCCTCGAAGCAGACGGAGTGCTCGCTGTAGATCACGTCGTCGGTGCACTCCATGGCCTCGATGCCGTGCTCCTCCTTGATCTTGGCGGCGTACTCGGTCTCGGCGTTGTGGAAGGCCGGCAGGCAGTGCAGGAAGATCCAGTCGGGGTTCTTGATGTGGCTCACGAGCTCGGCGTTGACCTGGTAGGGGCTCATGAGGCGCACGCGCTCGGCGAACTGGGACTCCTCGCCCATGGCCGCCCACACGTTGGTGTACACGGCGTCGGCGCCGCGCACGGCGTCAACGGGGTCGTTGGTCACGCGGATGGTGGCGCCGGACTCGGCGGCGAACTTCTGCGCGAGCTCGACGATCGCCGGGTCGGGCTCGAGCTCGGCCGGGGTGGCGTTGACGTAGTTCACGCCCAGGATGGCGGAGGTGATCATGAGGGAGTTCTGCACGTTGTTACGGCCCTGGCCGCAGTAGGCCAGCGTGAGGCCCTCGAGCTTGCCGAAGTGCTCCTTGATGGTCATGAAGTCGGCCAGCATCTGGGTGGGGTGCTCGCGGTCGGTCAGGCCGTTCCACACGGGCACGCCGGAGTACTCGGCCAGCTGCTCGACATGCTCCTGCTTGAAGCCGCGGAACTCGATGCCGTCGAACATGGAGCCCAGGACCTTGGCGGTGTCCTTGACGGTCTCCTTCTTGCCGAGCTGGATGTCGCCCTTGCCCAGGTACTCGGGATGGGCGCCCAGGTCGATGCAGGCGGTGGTGAAGGCGGCGCGGGTGCGCGTGGAGGTCTTCTCGAAGAGCAGGGCGATGTTCTTGCCCTCGAGGTAGTGGTGCGGGATGTTGCGCTTCTTGAGATCCTTCAGGTGCTCGGCGAAGCCGATCAGCCACATCAGCTCGTCCTTGGTGTAGTCACGCGTGGAGAGAAGGTGGCGACCCTGAAATACCGATTCCGTCATGCGTTGCTCCTTTCGTCTGGATTATCCCGTCCTTATCCCCGACGGCATTGCCTTGAAACGAAAGGCAACCCCTCCTGGCAGGTAAGGCGTGCTTTAAACGCTTCTCCCGAAGCGATATAGCCAACCTTGTGTGCGCTTCATGCGCTCGCCAATAGGAAGTGTTCATGTGGTGCCGCTTTGCGCGGCGGATGCGCGTTCTTGCGCGCATTTCATTGGGGCTCGTACCCAACGCCGCATAGTTTAGACCCCTGGTTTCATCCAGCCTATGGATAGCCGGACAAATCGATTCGGCATGTTTTGTACGCATTTACAAAGCCTATCGCGCACCCTGCGTTTCATAAGGCGTTTCGATGATTGGGCGCCCTGAAATGACCCGTAAAAATTATGCGGTGGTGACGTATGTTTTTCGAAAAAGAGGCTCTGAACAGGACTTTAGCGAAGTAGAGCGGCAGCGTGCTGAAGCGGCGAGCGGCATCGCACCGCCTGCTAACGCGCATACGAAAACGTTGCAGTCCGCATGAAAAACCCTTGGAGCTTGGCCGCGAAGACGCGTGCGCGAACCTTATGAAACGAGGTCCGTTCCCCGCTTCTCACGCCCTAAAAACACCAGCGTCAAAAACACCATCAACTCGCGGTCGCTCACCTCGGGCATGCCCATAAGCGCCTTGATTTTGCGCAAGCGGTAACGCACGGTGTTGGGATGTTGGAATAGTTCGTCTGCGGCAACCTTAATGTCGCCCAACGAGTTCACGAACGCCTCCGCCGTCGCCTCGAGCTCGGAATCGTTCGCGGAGTCGTAATCGCGCAGGCGCGAGAGATATGTGGCGCTCGTGCGCACAAAGAGGCGGTCCTGCTTGGCGGCGAGCGTGAACGCATCCGACTGTGCATCGAACCACTCGAGCGACGCCACTCCCCTCTCGCGCGCCAGTTCGAGCAGGGCAAGCGCCTGGCGTACCGTCAGATCGCCGTCGGTCAGCGGGACCTCATCGCCAAAACCGCATGAGAGCGGCCCGATAGAGGCCACCAAATCCTTGATTGCCGCCTTGGAGTTCGCCCCCACCACGTGCGCGTCGTAGGACACGAACAGCAGCAGCACGCCGTGGTAGCGGCACGCGAACGCCGAATCGACATCGGAATGCGAGTTCACGAACTCGGGCAGCGCCTGACGAAGCGCCCCCAACGCGGCATGGAGCGAGAAATCATCAGCGCCCTTCCCCTCCATCGCCGTAGGCGCGATGGCTACACAGCGCACAGACGAGCCCGATGCGCCCGCGATGTCGTACATGGCTTTGCGCACCGCTTTAGGCTCACGCCCCGAGAGCAGGTCGTCGATGGCTTCGCTCTTGTTGGATTCTTGCTCGTCGCGGCGAATCAGGTCGAGCGCCTGGTAGGCAACCATCTCGTGATAGGCGCCATCATATATATAGACGGGAACGCCAAACTCCTCGCTCGCCTTGCGCGCGCGGTCGGTGATGGGCGGGTTGTACACGGTCTTGATGGCGATCGCCGAAACCCCGCGCGCCATCATGGCGATGAGGGCCGTATCGGCCTCGTTGGAATCGCCGTTGGCGAAGCCCAGGTTGGTCACGATGAACTCGCCGGGCACGTACACGTTGTAGCCATCGTATTCAGGGGAAACGTCCATGATGCCCACGTTATGCACCGGCCGCGAGCCCGCATGAGGAATGGGCGCCAGCAGGCGAATGCGGCTGAATGCAGGCAAGGCGATGATGTCGGCGACGGTGATCATGGATGGCATCCTTTCCCACAGAAGAACATGGGTGGGATTGTACCATCCTCCAGTGCGCACGGCGCCTTGGTGCTGGAGGAAGCCACAACTCGAAGCGATGTATTGACACCCTATTTATAGACCTCTCCAATAAGTTCATCCTCGCGGTGTTATAATCAACGGGTCCAGCAAACTGATCCATGCACGTGTCGCATGTTAGAAAAGTCATGCGGATATTTGCGTGCTCGCATTCGGAAGCTGGGTTCGCTCCCTCTCCTTGGGTTTCATTCGGCTTCCACATGCGATACTCCTGAAAGGAGAGGCAATGGAAGGCCTGGCATCTCTTTCAACCATCGACTTTGTGATCATCGCGCTGTACTTCATCGTGATCATCGCAGTCGGATTCCTCGGCGCAAAATTCGCCAAGACCAAGGAAGATTACCTGGTAGCAGGCAGGCGACTGTCGTTCCCGTTATTCTTTGGTTGCATGGCCGCAATGGCGCTTGGCGGAGGATCGACGGTCGGCAGCGCCGAATTGGGCTACAACTTTGGCTTTGGCGGCATCTGGCTTAACCTAAGTATCGGCATTGGCCTGATTCTTGCTGGATTTCTTGTCACTAGTAAATTATCGAAATTGCGCGCGCTGAGCGTTAATGAGGTTGTAGAAAAAAGCTACGGTCCTCTCGCGCGTATTTTTAGTTCCGTTTTGACGCTCATCTATACACTTGCCCTGAGTGTTACGCAGGTTCTCGCTATCGGCACCGTTATCCACGGAGTTTTGGGAGTGGACCCCACTCTTTCCATGGTTGCGGGCGGCGGCATCGTCATTGTTTACACGTTCGTCGGCGGTATGTGGTCAGTCACCATGACCGACATCGTGCAGTTCGTGGTTAAAACCATCGGCGTCGTCATCTTGGCACCTATTTTCTGCATTGCCGCGGCGGGTGGATGGGACGCCCTCGTAAGTGCGGTTCCGCAGGGATACATGGATCCCACCAATATGGGCTTCGACCGCAGCTTCGCTTACGTCGTGCTCTATGTGCCCGGTCTCATCATCGGCCAGGACATCTGGCAGCGCATCTTTACCGCGAAAAGTGAGAAAGTAGCCAAAAGCGGCACTATTCTGGCGGGCATCTATTCCATCCTTTACGCCTTTGCAACCGTCATTATCGGCATGAGCGTTTTTGCCTTGCTGCCCAACTTGTCCAACACCGGCGATGCCTTTGTAATTGGCGTGGCAACGTTCCTCCCCGAAGGAGTACGCGGCATTATTTTGGCGGCCGCGATGGCAGCTGCCATGTCGGTATCGAGCGGCACCATCCTTGCCTCCTCTACCGTTCTCTACAATGACGTGTATGTGCGATTCATTAATAACAAGCCTACCAAGATGCACGAAGTCAACGTTACTCGCGTATGCGCTCTCATCATCGGTGTTATCGTCATGGTATGCGCCCTGTGGATTAACGACGTTCTCGCCGGTATCGACATTAGTTACGGCTACCTGTCTGGCGCCGTGTTCGTGCCCCTGGTGGCGAGCTTCATCCTCAAGCGCTTCAGCCCCAAGGCAGGCCTGGTTTCGTTGGCAGTCGGTGGCATTGTAGTCACCGTTTGCTTCATCACCCTTGGAACATCCAGTTCCATTCCTACGGTTGCGGGCATGCTCAGCGGCCTTGTTTCCTATGCTCTAGTCAATGCCATCGACAAGAAGAATCGCATCAATTCTCCGCTCGATGACGAAGAGCTCGAAAAGCAGCTCGCCGAGATGGAAGCAGCCGACGTCGAAGCCAAATAGCTGACGCGAAAGCCGCGCAAGCGCGCTTTGGCAAACACCTCGACATCAACGACTGAGGACCCCGCACAACGCGGGGTCCTCGTATTTTCTTCCGTCTGGCTTAGCCATTCATTCCAGCAAGACTTACTTATGAGAGCAGCGCGTCGAAACACCCTGCCACAGCAAGCAACGCCTTTTCGGCGGGCGATCCCAGGTTGATCGAGAATCCGTCGTAGTCATGACGACCCGTGCCCTTTTTGAATAAGCCTTTTGACTTGAGGTCATCGAATGCCGCCGCAATCCGCTCAGGCAAATCGACGCCGATATCCATAGAGTCATGCCCAGGCAGAATTCGCCCCACTCCCTCAAGCGCCGCAATTCTGCGCACCGATTCTTCGTATTGACCCAAATCGCAAGTATGGAATTGTGCGTAAAGACACGCTCCGTATATGAGGTCGCCGCTGAAGAGATAGCCGCGTTCAGGTTCGAAATAGCAAACGCCGCCAGGAGAATGACCGGGCGTATGGATGGCTTCCAGGGTTCGATTCCCTACCTTGATCCGATCGCCGTCGTGAAGTACGCGTTTTGGCTCGGCGATGTACGCTTCATAGGCGTCTAGGTCGAACCCTTCGGGAAGCTCCGCATTTTCCTCGGTGGCAACCATGCGCAACACTCGTTTAGAGAGCGGGAGCGGTGGGTGGCGCAAATCGCGCTCGGCCTCATGGACGGCGAAATCGGGATAGTCGCGCAAACCGCCGATATGATCCCAGTGAGTATGCGTGAGCAAGACTCGCACCGGACCCGACGTGAGCGACTCTACAAGAGGCTTGATAGAGAAGAACCCGAGACCGGTATCGATAAGCACGTTATCGAACGTCCCATCCGGATTGATTCCTCGCAATAGATAAAAGTGCGAACATTCAGGATGATGGGGCTCGCTGATCACCCACGTATCATCGTCGATAGAGCTTACGATATACCAGTCGTCATAACCCACGGATGCCCACCTTTTCGCATGTAACGTCAGCATCGACATCATACCCCGTCAAGCACCACAATGAGCCTCTCACTGTTGCCCCCAAGCACACACAAGCTATCGCTGAGAACTATCGCCACATACGAAAAAGGTGCGTCACGCAATAATACGCAACGCACCTCAGTAATGCCGTGCACGTAGTTGTGAGTAAACGCTACACTTCGTTCACCAGCTTGAACACCTTATCTTTTTGACCGGTAAGGAAATATACGATGTTCTGGGAAGATATGCGCTCAAGCGTCTCGATCGCCGTAGTCGAATACCACGTGGTATGAGGAGTGACGATTACGTTCGGGCGATCAAGCAGAGGGTGGTTCTCGAGAACCGGCGGATCGCCGTAAAGAACATCCGCGCCAAAAGCGCGAACCGTACCGCTTTCAAGCGCCTCGATGAGCGCATCCTCATCGACGTGCTGGCCGCGTCCAAGATTAATCAGAATGGGATGACGCTCCATCATCGAGAACGCGCGCGCATCGAAATAATGATAGTTCTCGTCGGTTAGGTTCATGTGATTGACGATGATATCGGACTCACGGAACAACTCCTCAGGCTCAACAGGAATCACGCCTGCCGCATCATAGTCTTCCTGAGTGCAGTGGGGGTCGCGCACAACAAGTATGCGCTTCACCAGTCCCTTTGCCTTGCGCGCGGTGCATTTGCCAATCTTGCCGAAGCCAGCGATGCCAAGCGTCTGATCCTCTATGCGCGGCGTGATGGGGGCGGCGAGATAATCCCATTTACGGTTGCGTTCCAAATCGTACATGTACGCTTTCATGTTCTTGTTCAGAGCATACATGTACGCAATTGCGCCTTCGGAAACATCCCAAGTGCAATACTCACCCACCGGGCAAACGCCGATTCCGCGCGCAGTAGCGGCATTCAAATCTACGAGGTTATAGCCCGTTGAGTTGATGGAGATGACCTTGAGCTTCGGAGCGTGACTCATGAGCGCTTCATCACACGTGAGAAAGCCGGTGAGAAGGGCATCGGCATCTTTGACCGCATCGTAGAGCACCTCTTTGGGCATGTCCTCGGTGTAGGCCAGCACATCCACCTGCAAGTCGTCTCCCAATCCCGCCTTGAGCGTCGCCGTCTCAAGTTCATGATCCGGCATGAGCATTTCGGGATGATCGCTGATGAGAACTTTCATGCTGCATCTCCTTTCTAGCAAAAGTGCCGACAGCACTGCCGGCACTTTAATGGCTAAGCGGTAATAACCGTGCCCGTCTCGCCGCGCAGGCCGGCGGCCGCGCACTCGAGCGAGGTGATGAGGGCCCTGCCCTGCGGGCGCGCCTCGACGTACTCCAGGCAGGCCTCCACCTTGGGCAGCATCGACCCGGGGGCGAACTGGCCCTCCTCGATGTAGTCGCGGGCCTGCTCGGCGTCCATGACGTCGATGTCCTTCTGGTCCGGCTTGCCGAAGTTCACGGCCACCTTCTCCACCGCGGTCAGTATCACCAGCATGTCGGCGTCGAAGGTCGCGGCCATCATCGCCGCGGAGCGGTCCTTGTCGATGACGGCGGGCACGCCCGTGTAGGCGTCGTTCGCCTCGAAGACGGGGACCCCGCCGCCGCCCGTGCACACGACCACGTAGCCCGCGTCGAACAGGTCGCGGATCGCGTCGGACTCGACGATGCGGCGGGGCTTGGGGGAGGCGACCACCTGGCGCCAGCCGCGGCCCGCGTCCTCCTTGTAGGTCCAGCCGGTCTCGGCCGCCTTGGCCTTCGCCTCCTCCTCGGTGAGGAACGCGCCCACGGGCTTGGTGGGGT